>JAFVFH010000017.1 GCA_017475525.1 Alphaproteobacteria bacterium
GAAATGTTAAAAGCAACAGGAAATGCTGTTTTGATAAAATCTTGTCCGGTTTGTTATAAATGTGGGTTTGGAATTGGAAGCGGTCAAAATTGTATGGGAAAAATTTTGATGCAAATTCGTGAGGAATTGCTAAGCTCGTAATTTGCTTACATAGCATCACCAATAAAAAAGCACTTCGCAAGGAGTGCTTTTTTGTTGTATTGTGAAAACCACCAGCTAGGCTGGTGGTTCGAAAGAGCTTATAGCGAGGGGTGGAAAAAATAAATTCCTTATGATAGGATGAAGTGTCTGGCAGACGCAACAAGAAACATAAGGAATTTAATCATGAAAAATGACGTAAAAAGTATAGCACATACGAGCTGGAATTGTAAATACCATATCGTATTTGCGCCGAAATATAGAAGAAAAGTATTTTAGGGAAGTAAAAGACTGGAGATAGTAAAAATATTAAAAGAGTTATGTAGCTGGAAAGGAGTAAATATTATAGAAGGAGAAGCTTGTCCAGATCATATACATCTTTTAGTAGAGATACCACCGAAGATAAGTGTATCAAGTTTTATGGGATTCTTAAAAGGTAAAAGTAGCATAATGATATACGAGCAGTGGTGTCAAATGCGGTACAAATATCGAAATCGAGAATTTTGGTGTCGAGGGTACTATGTAGATACGGTAGGTAAAGATAGCCAAAAGATACAAAACTATATATCACAACAACTAAGGGAAGACCAGCTTTCAGAGCAGTTAACCCTCGAATTAAATGACCCGTTTACGGGTAGGAAGTAACAGATTGCGTCTGTCAGATGCAAAACAGCCCCGTTTAGGGGCTGCAAGTGGTAAAGGCTTTTAGCCGTTAATGAAGAACCGCCGGCTATGCCGGCGGGTTGCTTTTTAAAATTTGGATATATGTAAAAAAATAAGGCAATATTTTATCCCCTCTGATCCCCATGCTTGTAAGGGGAAGATCAATAAAGAAGATACCTGATCCGTCAGACTGACGCTGACGGAGGTATGACAAAATAGAAAATGATCGAAAGGGCGATAGTGGGAAAATGCGTTTATATCATATTGAAAAATCATTTTATTTTTTAATAAATTTAATTGACAATTGAAACATAATTTATGTATTTTCTAAAGTAGAAAGGAAGGAATGTCGTGAGTATTAAATCTAAAATTATCTTAATGACTTTTGCGCTGTTGTTTGTGCTTGGGACGGTTGTTGTCAGTGTGGCAATTATGGCGTTTTATCATGACAAGGAATTGCTTATTTCAAGCAACGACACTTCCATCGCCGCTTTCAAATGGCAGATAAATACTGAAATTTCAGCGCTTGAAAAAAACGCGCTTGACCTTTCTTTGATGGGAGAGGTTTATTATAAACGAGGAAAGTTGCAAGAAGTCGGCGAGCTTTTTACTTCTCAGATTTTGCAAAATTATCCCCATTCTATGGGAAACGGGATTTATTTTTTGCCGTATAAAATCACAAAAAATCACAAAATTTCTTGTATCCATGCCCTTTGGAATGAAGCAAGAGAAATTGATATGCTTTATTCGTGTGTCGACGGGAGTTTTGATTATTTTACACAAAATTGGTATAAGGAAATTACGTCAGATTTGACGGGAGGCAAACGCACATCGTGGGCAAAGCCTTATAAAAGCACGCAACTCGGTATTTTGATGACAACGGTCGGAAGCGGTATTTATGACGGAGATGATTTAGTCGGTTTGGCAACGGTCGATTGGGAGCTGGGCACGATTTTGAATTCAATTTTGAAAATCAAGCCAACGCCTAACAGCTTTGTTTTGTTTGCGGATAAAGTCAATGATTATATCATTGCAACAACCGAACCCGGCGTAGATAATTCAGCCATGATGGGGCAGCCCTTAGAGATGATGAAATGGTATTCTGATGATTTGAAAGAAGGGCGTGCTTTTAACTATAATGGCGTGAGGTATATTCCATATATCAAGCGCTTGAACAACGGGATGTTTTTAATTGTGAATGTGCCTTTGTTTGAGTTGTTTGATAATGCGGTGCAACATTTGATTGTGCTGTTGAGTGTGCTTTTAATCAGCACATTGGTGATTGTTTTTGTGCTCTATAAAATATTGAAACGCAATATTAATCAGCCGATTGATACCTTAACGGAAATTGCAGGGCAAATCAGCCAAGGTGATTTGGATCAGGATATTTATCTGGAAGAGCCCTCTGAGCTTGCCAAACTTGCGGCATCGTTTAATAAGATGAAAGCCGATATGAAAACACATTTGACGGAGCTTGCGAAAGTGTCTGCCGAAAAAGAAAAGATTGAGTCAGAGCTTGCAATTGCAAAAACGATTCAAGATTCGGCTTTGCCTAAAGATTTTCCGAACAATGAATATTTTGAGCTTGTTGCGTCGATGACGCCTACGCGAGAAATCGGCGGTGATTTTTATGACTTTTTTCCGGTTGATGAAAACCATGTGGGGCTTGTGATGGCCGATGTGTGCGGTAAGGGAATTACGGCCGCGCTTTATATGATGTCTGCCAAAACGGTTATCAAGAATATGTTGCAAGCCGGCTATGGGCTTCAAAAGGCAGTGTGTAAGGCCAATGATTCTCTTTGCAATAATGCCGCACCGTTGATGTTTGTAACAGCTTTTATCGGCGTTCTGGATTTAAGGTCGGGCGACATAGAGTTTGTCAATGCCGGACATTGTCCGCCGCTTTTGAAGAACCGGCAAGAATATAAATTTATTGATGTGCGGCGTAATATGGTGTTAGGCGTTCAGGCGGGATATGACTATCAAGTTGAAAAAATAGTGTTGCAAGAAAACGATCGTTTGTTCTTATATACAGACGGTGTGACTGAAGCTCAGGCAAAAGAGCGTGAATTTTTTGGAGAAAAGCGTTTGCTCAAAGCACTGAATCAAAAAGAATTGACACTATCCGAAACATTGGAATATGTGCACCAACGTATTCAAAAGTTTGCATCGGGTGTTGCTCAATCTGACGATATTACCATGATGATTGTTGAGTTTTTTCACAAAAAGTAAAATTTTAAGATAAGAATTTGCAACATATTTTGCCAATACAATCTTTTTGATTTTTGCTTGATGATGAATATGAAAGAAAGGGAAAAATGGCAGAAAATAAAATTTTAGCGGAGTTGAGGCAATTTCAAGCATTTAAGCAAAGGTTTGTTTTTAAGCCGCTGACGATTGAAGATGCAAGCGGGCTTTTGCAATGTGAAGGGTTTGCGCTTTATGATGCAGAGAACAAGCTTGTCGGCGAATGTGAAAAATGGATCAATATCGGGATTATGATAAAGTCACCTCTTTCTCGGATTTTATCAAATCTTTATCCGTATGAGTTTGAATTTCGCGGATTTCAGCTCAAAAGTATTGAGGGATTTTTTCAAGGGGTGAAATTTAAGAATCCCGAAATGCAAAAGCTTGTTTTTTCTTATAGCGGATATAATGCGTATTGTTTGAAAGCGGCGAGTGATTATCGCTGGCAAGACGAAGGAAATGTTTATTTTCAAGGCGAACCTATCAGGCGCGAGGGCAAAGAATATGCCGACATTGTTGATGAACTTTATATTTCAGCCGCGCAGAATCCGCTTTTCCGACAAGCGCTTAAAAATGTTCAAAAGCCGCTTATTCACTCAATCGGCAAAACGGATAAAAATGAAACTTTATTGACGCGTTATGAATACGAGGCTAAAATAAATGCGCTTGTTGCCTTTTTGAAAGGATTGGACCATTAACAATATCGAATTAAAAAGGCGGCCATGACGACCGCTTTTTTTAATTTGACTTTTTGTGTTTAATGTGGCAAAATAAAAATGTAACCAAATGGTTGCGGTGTTTAACAGACACATTCATCGTTTACGCTCCTTGATGAGGAGTTGTCGAGATAAGCGTATATTTTACGTCGAATAAGGCAAACTGTGCGATGACAGTTCTGTTAGCTCCTCCGTTTTGGTATTTATCTGAGACGGTTTTTTTTAATTTTGTAAAAATAATAAAAAAATGAAGGAGAAAAATGATGCAAAAAAAGTTTTTTAGTGTGCTGATGACAGGTGTCATATTTTCAACCGGTGCTTTGGCAGATGTTTCACAATATTATTACAATGAAAAAGGGTTGCTGACAAAAAAATGTTGGACAACGGATTGTTCTTCTTATGTCTCTTATGAATATGACGATCAAGATCGGCTAGTCTCTGAAACGGATGGTGGCTGGAGCTATAAATACACCTATCAGGATAATGCCGTTATGCAACGTGATACCTATCGAAATGGGGTCAAAAGTGAGACTTATTTTTTTAAACAGGATTTTGATTTTCCAAATGTTGCGTCACGTTATGATGAAGGGGAAAGCATGGGAGCTTTATACTATGATTCTAACGGAAATATAACAGGAGGTAATTTATATAGCGTTGAAAACGGCACGGTATACAAAACAGACTATACAAACGGTGTTGCGCAAACTCCCGAAGTCGTTGGCCGTTATGTTCATACAGATGACGGCAGAACGTTGGAAACAAGGTATTCGGACTGGCGTACATCAACAACAATTCGTGATGAAACAAATATGAAAGGGCTTGGTTATGAAAATATTTACGAGGACGGGCGTAAGGAAATAACGAATTTTGATAACGGCTATGAACGTCCAAACGTAATGACTTATTATCCTGACGGAAGTTTTGAAGGAAGGATGCATATTTTAGATGAATACGGCAATCCCATCAGCTATACACAATACAACAAAGATGGAACAAGCCTGATTGAAATAGCTTTTGATAATGTGTATGATAACGGGAAATTGATTTCTCAAACATTGACATTCGATAACGGTCAGTATCAGGTTGTCGAATATTATGATGACGGAACAAGAAAGTCAGAAAAAAATTATGATAAAGATGGTGTCCTTCAATCAGAGGTCTCATTTGATGAGCACGGAAATGACATATATTTTACTTCTAATGATGGCCAATACAGTGAGTTTTCTCATGAATATGATAAACAAGGTAATCTTTTAAAAACAACATTTTCTCGCTATGATCAAGACGGCAAGTTAATAAGTGAGGGCGAAGAAAGTTGTGATTCTTGGCTTGTGAAGCAAATAGGCTTCGGTATGATGGACAGAAACTGTGTAAGCATTAAAGATATCGGCTATGATGCTGACGGAAATGTGATGTGGGGAAGATATTGGGAGTTTGATGAATATGGTAATCCGCTTCAAGAAATGCAATACCAAAACAATCAACCGGTTGCTCAAAGGGCGCATGTATATGCAAATCCAAACTGGAAAGCCGCTTTGAAAGCACTTCATAGAAAAATTCGTCGCAGCTATACGCTTGAAGAAGCCGCAGCAGCAAGCAAACCGACAGGAAATACGTTTAGGCTGAGATATAAATAAAATTTTCAGAGCGCTTTGGCGCTCTTTTTTGTGCAAAAAAAAGGAAACTTAAAAAGTTTCCTTTATATTATTCATTATTTTTTATTTAGATTTTTTTGCAACGATTTGTTTTTTAATAGCTTTTGCTTCTGGTGTCAAATCTTTAGCAGAAGCTTTTTCAAGATAAGAATCTAAACCACCATTGTGTTCAATAGAACGAAGTGTTTTAGAACAAATCTTGAGCTTAAAAACCTTATTTAATGTTTCGCTCAAAAGAGAAACAACATGCAAATTCGGCATAAAGCGACGACGTGTGCGGTTGTTTGCGTGGCTGACATTGTTACCGCTTTGGACGCCAACACCTGTTAAATCACATTTTTTAGCCATTTTATTCATCCTTTATTTCAAATAAAAACAAACTTTGTTGCCATTAAATACAAACATTTTATGCGTATGTCAAGAAAAATTATTAAAAAAATATAAAAAACACTAGCCAAACACATATTTTTGATATAGAAAACAAAGAAAAAATGTATCCGTAGCTCAATTGGATAGAGTGTTGGCCTCCGACGCCAAAGGTTGCGAGTTCGAACCTCGCCGGATACGCCAAATCAAAAAAAACAACCACACATTTTATGCGTGGTTTTCTTTTTCATCTTCAATATTTCCGACCAAACATTCCGCACGATGGATATAGGCTTCAATATATGGTGCAAAAATGCGGCAAACACGATGATATACACCCTTTTTAAAAAAGATGATACGTTTCGGAGCGCTTTTGATTTCTGCCCATTCAAAAGCCTTAAATTCCGGCGTTTGTGTTTCAACATTGATTTCGTCATCTTGACCTGTGAAATGGAGCAAGAACCAATACATTTTTTGACCGACATGTGTTTTGCCTTTTGCCACCAAACCTTCTCTGATTTGCTTCGGAAAAGTGTATGATATCGGTGCGTTCAGGCCCATAATGATTTCGGCCGATGTGACGGATGTTTCTTCTTTGAGTTCGCGAAGAGCTGCCTGTTCGGGGGTTTCGCCGTCTTCAATGCCGCCTTGCGGAAACTGCCAATGCAGACCTCGTTTATCAGCACGTGCACCCATCAAGACTTTGCCTTCGTCATTGAACAAAATGATTCCGGCACAATTTCGATATGTTTCCATTATTTTTGTTCCTCAGTTTGCAGTTCAGATGAAAGGTTTGTTTTGTAGAGCTTTAAGGCATGAACCAAATCAAGCGCGCGGATGAGCTGATAATCCGTTATTTTCTCATCTTTGCCTTCTTTTTTCTTGCTCTCTTTTTTTGTTTCCTGTTCGTCGTTTTTCAAAGCACCGTTTAATTCTGCTTCTTTTAAGACAAAACCATAGTTTTCAAGCGGTTTGACTTCGGCCGGCAAAACCTCAATATCGGGCTCAATGCCTTTGGCTTGAATGGAGCGACCGGACGGCGTGTAATAACGCGCAGTTGTCAATCGCATGGCACCGAAATCGCCGAGCGGAACAACGGTTTGAACAGAGCCTTTACCAAAGGATTTTTCACCTAAGATGATGGCGCGGTGATGGTCTTGCAAGGCACCTGCAACGATTTCTGAAGCAGAAGCCGAGCCCTCATTGATAATCACCACAATCGGCAAGCCGTTTGAAATGTCACCGGCATGAGCCGAATATTTGACATTGTCTTGCTCGTTGCGCGAACGTGTGGAAACAATTTCGCCCTTGTCTAAAAACAAATCTGATACGGCGATGGCTTGATCTAAAAGTCCGCCGGGATTGTTTCGAACGTCAATAACAAGACCGGCGAGTTTGTCGCCCAATTTTTTTGAAACATCAGCATAAGCCTTTTTAATGGCTTTATCGTTGTCTTCCGTGAAAGAAGAAATGCGGATATACAAGATGTCATCTTCCTTGATGTCCGTTTTAACGGATTGGATTTTAATTTCCTGACGTTTTAGGGTCACATCAAATGGCTTTTCGCCTTCGCGTCTGATTGAGAGTTTGACTTTTGTGCCGATTTTACCGCGCATTTTAGCCACAGCCTCGTTTAAGTTGAGACCGATTACCGTCTCGCCATCAATATGTGTGATATAGTCACCGGCTTTCAAGCCCGCTTTATGGGCCGGTGTGTCATCAATCGGAGAAACGACTTTGACAAGCCCGTTATCCATTGTGACCTCAATGCCGAGACCGCCGAATTTTCCTTTCGTTTGTTCGGACATATAGTTAAAACTTTCGGCATCTAAATAACTGCTGTGCGGATCTAATGATGAGAGCATACCGTTTAAGGCTTGTTCAATCAGTTCTTGATCCGAAACTTCTTCAACGTAGCCGGCTTTGGTGCGCTCCATCACTTCCCCGAAAAGGTTTAGCATTTCATAGGTTGTATGTTCTTGTTTTTTCTTCTTTTCGGCAGACATTGCACCTTGAGAAACAAGGGTTAAAACCAAAGTGAGTAATAAAAGTTTTTTAATCATGTTTTTTTCCTTATCAATTATTGACCGAGCCAGCCGAGCGGGTTAACCGGTTTTTTGTTTTTTCTGATTTCCATATAAAGTTTTGCGTTTTGATTGTCAGGCATCAAGCCGACAGGTTCACCTGCCAAAACCATTTGTCCGTTTTCGGTGTCGATGCTTTTCATACCGGCAATTAAAGAGACAATGTCATCATCATGCGAGATAATGATGAGATTGCCATAGCCTTTGAAGGGGCCTGAAAAGACAATCGTTCCATCATAAGGAGCAACAACTTGTGCGTTATCGCGCGTTTTGAAAACGATGCCTTTAGAGTTTACACCTTTAGAAAGTTCCTGCCCGTAATGTGTGATAACATCGCCGCGAACAGGGCGGATAAACAGGTTGGCTGACGATGTAATTTTCGGGGTTTTAGGGGCGGGAGCCGATTTGACAACTTCATAATTTTGTTCGTCTGAAGGCAAAAGGCTGTCTTGTCCTTCAAAGCCGAGAGAGCGTCCCTCGTGCAAACGTTTGAGTTGTTCTTCTTCCAATTTTCGCTGAGCCTCAAGCTCGCGTTCGTGAGCTGCACGCTTGAGCTCTTCTTGTTTGCGACGCTTGATTTCTGCTTCTTTGATGGCTTTTTCCATCAAATCACGCAAATCGGATGCTTCGCTTGCGAGTTTGACTGCCTCTTTTTTGGCTTGACTTGTTTTGCCCTCAAGCTGTTCGCGCAGTTTGTTTTTTTCGACAGCAAGTGTTTTGATGGTTTCTTGTCTTTTCTTTAAATCACGTGTTTTGTTTGAGAGTTCGACGAGCTTTTGATTAAGAGCTTCTTTTTGTGCTGTCAGATCCTCTAAATCGGCTTTGAGTTGTGAAGCTTTATTGCTCAATTCAGGAACCGTTTCGCGCATTAAAACAGCGCTTTGAATCACCTCAACAGGCGTTAAGGGTTGAAAAAGAAGCGAATCGGTCGGATGCAAGGCAAGATTTTGGATTGAGGCTAAAAGAGAAGCTAAATTTTGATATTCTTTATTGAAGTTTTCTTCAGTCACACGGAGTTTGTCTTTTAGAAGTTTGAGCTCTTCTTCTGTTTTTGTGATGCTGTCTTCGTCTTTTTGCACACGTTTTGCCGCCTCAACAAGCTCACGGTTCATTTTCGCAAGCTCTAAGCTCAAGGCAACCGACTCGGCCTGAAGTTTTTTATATTCCATCTTCTTTTGATCGGATTTTTGCTCCAAGGCTTCAACATCTGTTTGAGAAACAGAAGCTGCCTGCGCCAAAGAAGCCGATAAAAACATCGGCAAGGCAATTAAAATGTTCAGGCAGCGTTTATTCATTTATTTTTCAATCAAAGATTTTCCTGTCATGGCAGAAGGTTTTTCAATCTCAAGCAAGTCTAAAAGCGTTGGCGAAATATCTGCTAAGCGTCCGTCATGCAAACCTTTGACATAAGAAGGCGCATTATATAGTGCGGCTTGAACTTTGCCGACAGTGTGTGCCGTATAGGGCTCGCCTGTTTTTTCATCAACCATCTTTTCAACATTGCCGTGGTCGGCTGTCACAAGGAGAGTACCGTCGGCTTTTTTGATGGCGTTCATCACACGACCTAAGTTTTCATCAACGGCCGCAACGGCTTTTAATGCGGCGTCCATGATACCCGTGTGACCGACCATATCGCCGTTTGCAAAGTTGCAGATGATGACATCAAACTTGTGATTTTCAATCGCCTCAACAAGGTTGTCAGTCACTTCATAAACGCTCATTTCGGGTTTCAAATCATAGGTTGCGACTTTCGGCGACGGAATTAAGATACGGCTCTCACCTTCAAACTCACGTTCTTCACCGCCGTTGAAGAAAAATGTAACGTGCGCATATTTTTCCGTTTCGGCAATGCGCAGTTGCGTTAAGCCGTTTTTCGACACGATTTCACCGAAAATATCTTTGAGTTCTTCGGGACCAAACAACGTTTGCATGAAACGATTGTGGTCAACCGAATATTCCGCCATACCGACCGAAATGGCAAAACAAATCGTCTTTTTGCGTTCAAAACCTGAAAATTCTTTATCGGACAAAGCATATAAAATTTCGCGTGCGCGGTCTGCCCTGAAGTTTGCCATCAAAACGGCATCGCCGTCTTTGGCGCCCTGATAGTTTCCCACAACGCAAGGCACAATAAATTCATCTGTGATGTTTTCGTCATAAGTTGCTTTCATTGCCTCTTGAACGGTTGCAAAGCGCTTGCCATCTGCCAAAACAATGTTGTTATAAGCTCTTTGAACACGATCCCAGCGTTTGTCGCGATCCATGGCATAAAAACGACCGGAGATGGTTGCTATATTCACATTTGAGAGGTTTTTGATGTCATCCTCAAAAGTTTTCAAGAATCCGGCGCCTGATTGCGGCGGAGTGTCGCGTCCGTCCATAAAGGCATGAACATCAACCTTGATGTTGTTGTCATTTAAGATTTTAGCTAAGGCTAAAATGTGGTTTTGGTGAGAGTGAACACCGCCCGGTGACATCAAACCCATCAAATGACAAGTGCCACCGGTTTGCTTTAAGGTGTCAATAAGTTTAAGCAAAACAGGGTTTTGAGCAAGTGTTCCCGTTTTGACGGCTTGGTCAATCTTTGGCAAATCTTGCATAACAACACGACCGGCACCTAAGTTCATATGCCCGACCTCGGAATTGCCCATTTGACCTTCGGGCAAGCCGACATCTAAACCCGATGTTTCAACAAAAGCGTGCGGACAAGTTTTTAGGAGTTCGTGCCAATTTGGCGTATGTCCGTTTTCAATAGCATTATCGGGTGTTAAATTTTGGCGGTAGCCCCAGCCGTCTAAAATGAGCAGCATAACAGGTTTTTTCATTGTTTTTCCTCTTTTGTTTTTTAATTATTTTTACTTAGAAAAGAAAATATATCAGGTTCATCGAAGCGTCAAGAGGTGTTTATGGTTTTTGATATCGTTTTTTTATTTAAAATCGGTAGATCGCTTGACGCATTTGCCTGACGGCAAAGCGAGCGATGACATTTTTATTTTTTACAAAGTATTTTTTAGTTTATTTTTAAGAAAATCTGTGTTATACTCATTTTCAGATGTGGGCAAGGGCACACATCAGCACCAAAAGGTGCGGAGCTTTCCAAAGCTTTGGATTCGCAGGCAATCTTGCCTAATATTCCCCGACATGGGTTGGGGAGCTTTTAGCGTATATATGAAGGCTAAAAGAGTCATTTGCGAATCTATGATTTTGGAACTCTCCAACCACCTTTTGAGGTGGATTTTTTTTAATTTTGTTAGATGGAGAAAATTTATGAGAAAGTGGGTTTTAGCTATTTGTCTTCTGGCAAGTTTTAATGCAAAGGCTGAAATTGTTACAGGTGAAAAATGCGGTGATGATTGTTCTTGGACTTTGGATACGGATACAGGGCAATTGACTATTTCAGGAACCGGCAATATGTATGATTGGGATTTTTTTGATACGGGGCATCGTTTATGGGATGGTGGTGAAAGTCACCATCAAACCCTGGCGCCATGGGGGGAATATAGTGCCGATATTCAACATATTGAGGTTGGAAACGGGATAACATATATAGGAGATCACTCTTTTTACAATACATCAGCAACAAGTGTTAATCTTCCAAATACATTAGAGCAAATCGGACCACAATCTTTTCAATATTCTAATTTACAGGAACTAACTATTCCGTCTTCTGTCACAACTCTTGGATTTGCATCGCTTGATCATACAAAGATAAGCCATCTTGAGCTGCCGGACAGTATTACTTCAATTGGAGATGTTGCTTTTCGATATATGCCGCTGGACAATCTAGTGATTCCGGATTCTGTGATATCAATTGAAGGAGATCGTGTTTTTTTAGGTGTTGGCGGAACAATTTATTGCACAGCCTCTTCGCCTTGTGCAGACAAAGGCTCTGAAAATATTGTTCCGTATGAACGAGAAGGCGGTGTATATATTTTAAACGGCAAGTATTATTTTACCGGCGCTGATATGGCAGGCGAGACAAACGAGTGCCAAAAAGAACTCGGTGAATGTAAACGTGATGTTTTGGAAAGCAAAGGCATTTGCTCAGGTTCGGCTTGTGACACTTTCATTCAAAGCGATGGTCATTATATGCTCAAATATAATGGGAGAACCTATCAAAGTATCAATGACCTTTTGAAAGGAAATTATGACAGACGGCGGATTTATACCGTCGAAGAAGCCAGTTTTGTGAGCGGTAAGAAAAATACGGTTCGTCTAAGATATAAATAAAAAAAGAGATTGGCGGGTCTGCCTGCTGATGCAGGACACCCGTTAATGACTTTATATCAGGAGAAATGGCGAAAAACAAAAAAAACATTTGAAAAATGTTAAGCTTTGGCATAGCATAATGGCAGCATAAATAAAATAAGAAAAAAAAGAAAAATGGAAGAAAAATATTTTATCAAAACTTACGGCTGCCAGATGAATGTGTATGACTCGCACAGAATGGCAATGATGTTGGAGGATATGGGCTATCAAAAGGCGCAAAATCAGTCAGAGGCTGATTTGGTGCTTTTTAACACATGCCACATCAGAGAAAAAGCCGCCGAAAAGTTGTTTTCGGATTTGGGGCGTGCACTTATTATTAAAAACGAACGTGCGGAAAGGGGTTTGAAAACCATTATCGGTGTGGCAGGTTGTGTGGTGCAGGCCGAAGATGAGCAAATCTTAAAACGTGCGCCGTATGTTGATTTTGCCTTTGGACCGCTCACTTATCATCGTTTGCCGGAAATTTTGAAGCAAATTAAAAACAAAAAAGAATCGGGGGTTGTGGACACAGATTTTCCGCCCGAATCGAAGTTTGACTTTTTGCCCGAAAATAAAGCCGAAGGCGGGTGTTCGTTTTTGGCTATTCAGGAAGGGTGCAACAATTTTTGCACATATTGTGTTGTGCCATACACAAGAGGGGTGGAATATTCAAGACCGGTTGAAGATGTGATAAAAGAGGCTAAAAAACTGATTGCCACAGGCACTTTGGAAATCAATCTTTTGGGGCAGAATGTCAACTCTTATCATGGCGAAGATCAAAACGGCAAGGAGCGCAATTTGGCGTATTTGCTGAACAAAATGGCAGAGCTCGATGGCTTGAAAAGGCTTCGTTACACAACATCTTATCCGGCTGATGTGGATGATGATTTAATCAAGTGCCACCATGATATTGGTATTTTGATGCCGTATTTGCATTTGCCTGTACAATCGGGGTCAAACAAAATCTTAAAAGCGATGAACAGGCGTCACACACGCGAAACCTATATCGAGGTTGTGCAAAAATTAAAAGCGGCGAATCCGAAGCTTGAAATGTCATCTGATTTTATTGTCGGCTTTCCGGGTGAAACGGATGAGGACTTTGAAGAAACGATGGATTTGGTGAATAAAATTCAATATATTCAGGCGTTTTCGTTCAAATATAGCAAACGCCCGGGAACACCTGCCGCAACGATGGAAAATCAAGTGCCCGAAAAGATTAAAAAAGAACGTTTGGACATATTGCAGACAAGGCTTTTTGAACTGCAAGATAAGTTTAATCAAAAATGTGTAGGGCAGGTCTTTGATGTTTTGTTTGAACAAAACGGACGGCATAAAGGTCAGCTCATCGGTCGCACGCCATATATGCAAAATGTGCATGCTGTTGCAAGCTCTGATATGATGGGCAAAATCAAACAGGTCAAAATTTTAAGTGCAACAACAAATTCTTTAACCGGAAAGGTGATTTAAATGGGAGAGCCGGGTTAGAAAATTTTAATTTATTTATGTTATAAAGAAAAAAAAGAAAGGTGATTTAATTATGGCAGAACTTAATTTTGAATTATATAATAATCAATTAATACAAAAGCTTGTCGGGGCATCAGATGCCAATTTAAGGCTTATTGAAAAAACGTTGGGTGTTGAGATTTTGAGCTTCGGCAATCAGATAACGATTAAAGGAAGCCCGAAAGAAATCGATCAGGCAAAGACTGCCATTATGGTTTTGTATGACAAGGTCAGCAAGAGCATTGAGGTTGGCGAAGAAGAAGTGAAAGCCGCTATCAGAATGTGTTCGGGCGGTGCAGATGAGGCAGAGATTCAAAACTTGAACGATATGGTTTTGAAAACGAAAAAGCGTTATATTTATCCGAGATCTGCCACACAAGCCAAATATATTGACGCAATGCTCAAAAACGAGCTTGTGTTCGGTTTGGGTCCTGCCGGTACGGGTAAGACATATTTAGCGGTAGCTTTGGCTGTGTCAATGATGCTTGAAGGAGCGGTTGATAAAATCATCTTATCTCGTCCTGCAGTGGAGGCCGGCGAAAACTTGGGCTTTTTGCCGGGCGATTTGAAAGAAAAAGTCGACCCTTATTTAAGACCTTTATATGATGCGCTTTATGAGATGTTGCCGGCGGAGATGGTTGATAAAAAGCTTTCCATCGGCGAGATTGAAATTGCCCCGCTTGCGTTTATGCGCGGACGCACACTTTCAAATGCTTTTGTGATTTTAGATGAAGCACAAAACACCACCCCGATGCAAATGAAGATGTTTTTAACGCGTTTGGGTGAAAATTCGCGCATGGTCGTCAACGGCGATTTGAGTCAGGTCGACTTGCCGCGCGGTGTTGTTTCTGGTTTGAGAGATGCGCTTGAAACATTAAAGAATGTGAAAAACATCACATCTGTCACATTCGGCTCGAATGATGTCGTGCGTCACGGATTGGTGGCAAAAATCGTTCAGGCTTATGAAGAAAAGAGCAAACACTTAAACGAGATGTATGAGGAAAA
The DNA here is from genome assembly GCA_017475525.1 of Alphaproteobacteria bacterium. Taxonomy (GTDB): domain Bacteria; phylum Pseudomonadota; class Alphaproteobacteria; order RF32; family CAG-239; genus UBA1254. The sequence continues at coordinate 14,626 of JAFVFH010000017.1, forward strand.
AACAAAACATTTATATGACCAAGACAATGTTTAAGTTTGAAATTTTCGTTGATGTTCAGGATAAGCGCTGGGAAGATAATATTTCGGGTCTTCCGGCGCTTGTCGAATCTTCAAAAAATGCGCTTTTGGAAGTTGTGGCAAAAGATGTTTGGTTTTTAAACAAGCCCAAAAATTTTTCAATCAATTTGGCTTTAAGCGATGACAAAACAGTGCACGCTTTGAACAAAGAATTCAGGGGGATGGACAAGCCGACAAATGTGCTCTCGTTTGCAAATGTTGATGATGAATTTTTTGAAACGGAACTTGAGCAGGAGCAAGACATTTCACTTGGCGATGTGATTGTGGCGTTTGAAACAATGGCAAGTCAAGCGGCGGAACTGGAAGTGCCTTTCAAAGATCATTTTTGCCATTTGTGGGTGCACGGAATGCTCCATATTTTGGGTTATGACCATATTAAAGATGATGAACGAGCCCGTATGGAAGCGCTTGAAATTGCTGCGTTAAAAAAGCTCGGTATTGACAATCCGTATCAGGAATAAAAAATGTTTGAAGGGGCAAAAATAAAACATCAAAAAACGGCACTTTTGATTGCAGGAGTGCTCTCGTCGTTGGGATTTGCGCCGGTTTATGCTTTGCCGCTTTCTTTTTTAGGTTTTTTGTTTGCTTTTATGATATGCGACGAATCGTCGGGTTATAAACATTCTGCCTTAACGGGATATATATTCGGATTTGGATTTTATGCCGCCGGTTTTTATTGGGCTTCAAACGCACTCTTGGTTGATATCAAAACTTTCGGCTTTTTATATCCGATTGCGCTTTTAGGTTTGGGCGCATTTTTCGGACTTTTTTTTATTTTGCCGTTTATGGTTTGGCATGCATTCAAAAATGCAGGCGTATGGGAAAAGGTTTTCGGTTTTGCAAGCACTTTTGTATTGATGGAATATGTGCGTTCATTTTTGCTCACCGGTTTTCCGTGGAATATGATGGGCACAATGTTCGGGTTTTCAGATGTGTTGTTTCAAACGGCATCTGTTGTCGGAACGTATGGATTGAGTTTTATTTTGCTCGTTTTAACGGGTGCACTCTATGGCTTGTGTCAAAAGCAATATAAAAGCGCGATGGCTGTTGCAATCAGTGTTTTGACTGTGATGTCGGTTTTTGGTGTTTGGCGCATCAGGTCTTATAACGACGGAGCGTCTGCTTTGAAGGTTCGTTTGGTGCAACCAAGCATTGCTCAATCTGTGAAGTGGGACGAACAATTGCTTGAGGAAAACCTTGAAACATATATTGCCATGAGCCGCAAAAACGGGGTTGACGGGGTGAAGTTTGTTGTGTGGGGCGAAACGGCAACGGCGTTTGATCCGCGATTTTCGGCTTATCATCGAGAGCTTATTAAGCGCGCTGTTCCTCAGAACGGCTATTTGATGACGGGGCTTTTGCGCTATGATGAACAAAAAGACGAGCTCTACAATTCGATGTCAGTGATTGACGATAAGGGGCAAACGGTTGCTTTTTATGATAAAAATCATTTAGTGCCGTTTGGCGAGTATATTCCTTTTCGAAAGTTTTTGCCCGACTGGATAAAACCCGTTGCGAATCAGATTTCAGATTTTTCAAGAGGGGAAAAATACAAAACGTTTGAGCTTATGGGGTTGCCGAAATTCGGGGCGCTGATTTGCTATGAGGTGATTTTTGAAGATGAGGTCATCAATCGTTCAAATAAACCGCAATTTTTGGTGGTTGTCAGCAATGACGGCTGGTATGGAACAAGCAGCGGACCTTATCAGCATCTGCTGAGTGCACGGTTCAGGGCTGTTGAAGAAGGTGTCACCATCGTTCGTTCAGCAAACAACGGTATCAGTGCGGTGATTGATCCTTTAGGGCAAATTTTAGGACGAATCGGCTTAAATGAAAAAGGAAGTATTGATGTTCTTTTGCCGGAAGTGATGAGCGTTTCGACCGTGTATGCCAAACTCGGCGGCAAAAGTATACAATATGTTATGTTGTTTGTTTTGGTGTGCCTTTTTTTGAAAAATAAACTGAAGAAAAGACAATAAGATTGTTGACAGTTTCGTATAATCTTTTATATATTAAAACTAATAATTGAAATAAAGGACTTGGACTATGGAACAAATGAAAGAAAAATCATTGCGCGGACGCTTGGCAGAGGGCGAGCCGAATCCTGTTGATGTGCATGTCGGCAATCGAATTAAATGGCGTCGCAAGGTATTGAACTTAAGCCAACAACAAATGGCAGAAAAATTGGGGCTGACCTTTCAGCAAATTCAAAAATACGAAAAAGGCTTGAATCGTGTGGGCGCAAGCAGGCTTTGGGATATTGCACAGGTTTTGAATGTGTCGATGGATTTTTTCTTTGCCGATATGGACCAATCCGTTAAAGGTCAAAGCCCGATGATGCTCAACAAAGATGATGAGGAAACGGCAAAATATTTGAAAGAAGAAGGGGTTGAAATGGATTTTGACCCGATGAAGCGCAAGGAAACACTTGAGCTTGTGAGCGCATATTACAAAATCAACAACCGCAAAATTGCAAAATATCTGTTTGATTTGATTGTGGCAATGTCTAAATCGACTGCAAATCTGAGCGAAGAAGAATAAGTCTGTGTTTGATATGAATGCACCAAAGTTTTTCGGTCGTCGAAAAGGGCGCACCATTCGTAAGGCGAAAAGTTTTTTGCTTGAAAATTTTTTGCAAAAAGTCAAAATAACCGATGAAACGGTTTTTGAAGAAGATAAACTTTTCGACACGCCGGTCAAAGAAGTTCATCTTGAAATCGGGTTTGGCGATGGGGCACATTTGGCCGGTCTTTCGGCCTTAAAAAAAGATGTCGGTTTTGTCGGTGTTGAGGTTTTTCAAAACGGCATTGCGCACCTTTTGACACTGATGACGGGAGTGAAAGATGCCGAACATATTTCAGAAGCTGTCACTTTGCTTGCTGAACGTTCAGATAATGTGCGCATCTATGATGACGATGTCAGGCTTTTATTTCCATCTGTTCCGGACGGTTTTTTTGATAAGGTTTATCTTCTTTTTCCTGACCCGTGGCCCAAAAAACGCCATGCTGACAGGCGCTTTATCAATCCGGATAATTTGAAACATCTGGCGCGAATCTTGAAAACGGGCGGCATTTTGCAGATTGCGACCGACCACCCGATATATAAGCGTCATGTTTTGCGCACCATGCACGAATGCACAAATTTTATTTGGACGGCAAAAACTTCAGATGATTGGCGTTATCCGCCAAAAGATTGGGTTGAAACAAAATATCAAAGAAAAGCCTTGCGCGAAGGCCGTCGCCCTGTTTTTTTTGAATATAAAAAACTCGTCTAGCTGGTAACTGCTTGAAAATTTTTCGCTCGTGTACCTTTTTTGTACACAATGCTTAAAATTTTCTGCGTATTTACGCACGCTATCCGAATTTTTTGGGGAAAGCCTATGGATTCCATCGTTTCTTTCAGGGGCTTTCAAAACTTCTGATATATAAAGTATATAACCCGTTATATGCCTTGATTTTATTCACTTTCCAGCACTTTTTTGCCTTGACTTTTTTTTGTTTTTTTGATATAACCGAATTGTTATCTGAAATCAGGTAACGGTGTCCAACTGACACGTAAGACCTTAGCTCCTTTGCAGAGGAGTTCCCGAAATAAGCCAGTTTACTGTTCGAATAAGGGAGACTGTGGTCTTACAGTTAGTTGACTCCTCCATTTTGAGATTTTTTCAAGATGGATTTTTTTGGACTATCTTTAATATTAACCCTTTATTTTATGGAGAAATTAAAATGGACCATGATACAAACAAAACGATTTATATCAACCGTGTTTTAGATTCAAACAAAAAACCGCTCGGCGGCACCGTTCACGTTTATGAAGAAGTTGAAATCGAATCTGATGAACCGTTTTTAGATAATTACCTCGGCTTTGGGATTTCCGAACTCACCGATTCACAAAAACTTAAAACGATGGATTTTATCCAGACCTTAACGGCCGGAAAAGTCAATTTTAATGAAGCGTTTGCTTATATATACTTGACAACAAATAACAAGAACATACGTTCTATCATTTCGCAAATTGGCGGAATGAAAGAAATCATTTCAAAGCTAAAAGCTCAAAAATTGCCTCAAAATGACAATGAGCTTTTGGATTTTATTCAAGAAAACATATAAAAAAAAGGCGGCGTTTAAGCCGCTTTTTTAATATTCCGGATAGGTTGAGATTGTCGGGTCGATGTTTGGCTCGGTGATGGTTTTAATGTCTTTTAAGGGAAAAGACTGGACATCATAAATGCGGTCACCGCCTTCATAAAGCGTGTTTTCAATCTCATTTTGTTCGGCTTTCGGCGAAATTGAAAACGGTTTCGGGTTTTGAGGTGAAATTTGATGAATTTCTTTTAAGTTTGAAGCATTAAGCCTTTCGGGAAGCGGATTTTCTTTTGGCTATTGCGTCGGTTCGTTGACGAGTTGAGGGGGCGGCGTTTGTTGTTCTTCAAACGAAAAAGAGGCTGTGTCAGGTTTGCCCGAAGCCGTCTGCGCCGAACCGTAAATGTCAACATTTTCGGCGGCGTGCGTGCAAACCGGCAAAAAAATCAGTGCCCAAAAAATAGGTTTCATACTTTTTTCCTTTCTGATAAAAAAATAAAACTTTTTTTGGCTTTTTAAATAGGACAAAAAAAAGAAATGTAATAATATGTAACATAAATTTAAGAGATTTTATTGACAAATTGTGCTATATATCTTTGTAGTTTAACTTTATAAAAAAGGAAAATTGATGACGAATTTGATTAAAGTTGCCGTTATCGGCGCTGGTATGATGGGTAAAAACCACCTTAAAACATATAAATCTCTTTCAGGGGTTGAGCTTGTCGGCGTGTATGATATTTTTGAAGATGCCGCCAAAGCCGCCGCTGAGATGTTTGGCATTAAAGCTTTTTCTTCTTTGGAAGAAGTGGCGCAAAATGTGGATGCTGTCAGTGTTGTGACAACATCTGTGACGCATGCCGACGTGGGTGAATTTTTCTTGAAAAAAGGGATTCACTGTTTGATTGAAAAGCCGCTTGCGACAACGGAAATTGAATGTCAACGTCTGATTAAAGCCGCCAAAGAAAACAATGTGACATTGCTTGTCGGGCATATTGAGCGCTTCAACCCTGCTGTTGAACAACTTTCAAAAATTTTGGCGGATACTTCCAAAATTCGCTCTTTAACGGCTGAGCGTATGTCAGCCGCAAGCGGGCGCATTACAGATGTTGATGTGGCGATGGATTTAATGATTCACGATGTTGAAGTGGTTCAATCGCTTGTCAAATCTAAAGTTAAAAATGTTGAAGCCATGAGCGTCAAAACAAAAGACAAACCGGAAGGCAAAGACTATATTTCTGCTTTAATCCAATTTGAAAACGGTGTGATGGCTAACTTGACAGCCAGCCGCATAACACAATCACGCGTGAGAACGCTTAGAGTGACAACCGATGAAAACTATATTGATATGGATTTTATCAATCAGAGCATTAATGTCTGCACACAATCGCGTTCGCCATATATGAGCACGGAATTGCCGGATTGGATGAAATACGGCTTGAAAGGCTGTGAGGAACATTTGTTTATTCCATCAGCACAACCTTTGGCTGCCGAACAGAGCCACTTTATCAATTGCATCTTAGGTAAAGAAACGCCGCGCATTACAGGTGAAAATGCTTTGGAAGCTTTGAAAGTCATTTGGGAAGTTCAGCGCAAGCTTGGTTTCTTGAGCTCTTCAGAATCTGTTAAGAAAGCTGCTTAATGCTTTTCGAGTTTTAATGAAAAAAGACTTGAGGTGTTGACCTCAAGTTTTTTTTTGAGTATGCTGTGTTTATCAAAGGAAATAAATATGACACGATACAAGATAACAATAGAATATGACGGAACAAATTTGGTCGGATGGCAAAGGCAAGATGAAGGCAACAGCGTTCAAGCATATCTTGAAAATGCTGTTTTGGCGTTTAGCGGTCAAAATGTCGAGATTTTTGCGGCCGGTCGCACGGACGCCGGCGTGCATGCAACTGCCCAAGCGGCACACTTTGATTTAGAAACAAAACTTGATTTATACCATCTGCGCGAGGCGTTTAATGCCAAATTGCGCGAAGTAAATGCGCCTGTTGCCGTTGTTGAAATTGAGGTGGCACCTGATGATTTTCATGCACGGTTTTCAGCTAAAAAACGCGGATACATATACCGACTTTTGAATCGTCGAGCAAGGTCTGTTTTGTTAGAGCATAGGGTGTGGCACGTGAACTTTCCTTTAGATGTTCAAAAAATGAGAGAAGGGGCAAAATATCTTTTAGGCCACCATGATTTCAGCGCATTTAGAGGCGCAGGGTGTCAGGCAAAATCGCCGATAAAAACGCTTGATAAGCTTGAGATTGTTCAAAACGGTGATGAAATAGATTTTATAGTAGAGGCAAAATCGTTTTTATATCATCAGGTGCGCAATATGGTCGGAACCTTAAAAATGGTTGGTGACGGACATTTACAGCCCGAAGATGTTAAAACGATTTTAGAAGGCAAAAAAAGGGCAGACGCCGGTGTGACAGCGCCTGCAGAAGGACTTTATTTGAACAAAGTGGAATATTAAGCCTGAAGATTTTTAGTTGTTTGTTCTTTTTTCTTCACGCTGATTTTTTTATATTTTTGCTTTTCTTCTTTTAATTTCGGAATACAGATGTTTAGAACGCCGTTTTCATAAGTGGCGTCTGCCATATTATAATCCAAATCAAAAGGAAGCGGGATTGTGCGTTTGAACATCCCATAAGAAATTTCGGAAAAATAGCTGTTTTTCGAATTGTGCTCTTTGGTTTGTTCTTTTTCGCCCGAGATGGTTAAATAGCCATCTTCCGAGATTTTGAGATCGATATTATCTTCTTTAATTCCGGGGATTTCAGCTGTGACCAAAACGGCGTTTTTTTCATCCGTAACGTCAATTTTAGGCTGAAGGTTATCTATATTTTCGGCACCGAAATCAAAAAAATAATTCCACAAGCCTCGCAAATCATGTGTTTGATTAGAGAAGCGAGAGGGACGATTTTCATCCTCCCTTTTTCGAACCATTTCTTGCATAAAAGATTCTCCTTTTTTAGTAATCCCACTCTTCTTTGATTTCAACCACTTCTTCGTCCATCGGCTTGGTGCGAGATCCGCAACCGCAGCCGCAGGCAGATTTATGAGAAGATGTAGAATCGTGCGTGGCAGATGATGAATTTTGCTTAGAAGACGAAGATTGATTTTTGGTTTCATCTTCGGCCGCATGAAAGGTGTGTGCGCTTGTGTCATCAGCATAAGCTCCGCCTAACATATCCTCATCAGAATTTTTGTGTGATTTAAAAATACCCATTTCATTCTCCTTTTTAAATTGGTTAAAAAAATGTATCAGTTGTATCAGCAATTAAATTGCGCTTTAAAGTTATGTCTCAAAGCGCAATTTTGAAGATAGACTTTCGGAGGAAATGAAAGAAATTATTTTTCCTAATACCTTAAGCTTGTTTTGATGTTTAAGAATGGGATTTTGCCAAACAGATAAATTTTTGTTCTTCGGTTTTGTTTGATGATTTTAAACAAAGGCAAAAAGCCGAACAAACGTATGGTGCTCGTTTGAGATGAACTGAGCAAAAGTTCATTATACAAAGCGGGATATTGGGCTTGAACAGATGCCCATAAGGCAAGCGAGGCATCGTCCATCTTTGAAGACTTTGTGTGTGAGCTGTTGTTTTTATGATTGCGATAATGGAAAAGAACTTCTTGAATGTTTGCAAATTTTGTTATGCCAATCAGGCGACACCATAGGGCATAATCTTCGGCAGGGGAAAATTCGGCTTCGTAACGAATGTTGTTGTCAATCAATACGGATTTTCGAATCATTGAAGAAGGGTGCAAAATGGCACAGCTTCGCATTAAAGCCACCTTGATTTTGTGGTCTGCTTCAGGTTTTTTTAAGATTTTTGATTTGACAATCTCTTTGCTCCATGTGCCGACAACGCCGACATCAGGGTGCGAATCGAGAAAAGCGACTTCTTTTTCAAATCTTGTCGGCAATGAAATGTCATCATGATCCATCACGGCCAGATATTCCCCTTTGCTCAAATCTATCAATTTGTTGCGCGAGGGGGAAATGCCTAAATTTTGCTTGTTTTTGAAATATTTGATGCGTTTGTCGTGATATGACTTGACAATATTTTCAACCGGATTTGCCGGACAATCATCTAAAATGAGAAATTCAAAATTTGTATAGGTCTGAGTTAAGATACTCTCGATGGCTTCGCGTAAATATGTTTCCGGCGTTTGATAAACGGGCATTAAAACGGAAACTTTCGGGTTTAAAAGGTTGGTCATGTCAATCTCCAAGTTAAAAGTTAAAAAAATAAACCACCTTTGGAGGTGGTCTGGAGAGTTGAACAATCATGTTACGCTAAATGACCCTCTCAGCCTTTATGATTTAAAAATCACTGGACATCCACTGAAAGCTCCCAGACCATATATATGACCTGGGATTATTTTACTTTTGGCGATTATCAAGCGCCAAAAGGTATGACGATGTCAATCCCAGACACCGAACGTAACAAGAGCTGTTCAAGGCTCCGAACCGCCTTCGGTTCTAAATGCGCTTTATCAAAGCGCATCTAAGAACTTTTATATCAGGATATCAAAAAAAGGCAACAGAAATTTTGAGTTAATAAAAATACCCGCAAAGGCGGGTTGCTTTTGGGCGGATACGATAAGAGATGGGCTCGGATAAACCTCGCCCTCCTCGTTCATTCGGCTTAAAAGCCTCACCGGCGTCTTTGCATCCGCCTTTCACTCGTCGTCGAACCCACTTCCCGGGTTCAAATCCCTTTCGGCCAATAAAAATACCCGCAAAGGCGGGTTTTATTGGCGGATAGAAAGGGATTCGAACCCTTGGTACCCTTTGACAGGTACACACGATTTCCAATCGTGCGCCTTCGACCACTCGGCCATCTATCCAATATGAATTGTTCTTTAATGTATTTTTTGTGATGACGCAAGTGTTTTTTTCAAGTTTTTATATTTTCGGATACCAGTTCGAGAGTTTGCGTTTGAACTTGTCAGTTGTCTTTTTGGCGTAATATTTGACCCCGAAACCATAAAAAGAATCGTCTGATTTTAGGTGATTGTTGATGAGGTGTTTGTCATATCCGCTTTTGTTTTCAATGCGCGAATCGATATAAAATATCGGCTCTTTCAAATTATATTCGGGGTGTTTTAAGGTATTGACGCGAATAAACGGCATGCGGCTTGTTTTGAACAATCTTAAAGGATATGCCAATTGGTCTTCTTTTTTATAGTTTTTAATATAGCTGTTGCCCGAAAATCCAAGCTCGGTTAAAAACGGCGTTAAAATACTTTCATATGTTTTACGATTTGATGTGGGAACAATGCTGTTCCAAAATTCATGAAATTTCGGATGTTTCAAAACATCGTTTTTAAAGACCATAAAATAGCTGTCCAAGTGATAGCTGCTGTTGTAGTTTTCGGTTAATCCCCAAAAATCATAGTCACGCAGATTCATATAGTCAAAAATATCTTCCATGTTGCTTAAAGGGCCGTAGATGCTGTCGTTGCAGATGATCATTTCATCATAGGTCATGATTTTTTCCCAACCGATGTGATTGATTAAAATCTGCCAAGAGCCGAAGTCATAACTCTTATGTGGCGCAGATGCGGCATATTTTGTATAGGGGCATATTTTTTGAAGCTCGGCAGGTGAGAAATTGCCGTCGGCAAAATAGTAAACATCGCTTATTTTTGAAAGTTTTCGCGCCAAATAAAGTACATAGTCTTGCAGTGTGTTTTTTTTATCAAATCCGGCAAGAAGGCAAAGTCTGTTTTGCATTTTGATCTCCAATGTTTATGATTGTTCTAAAATATAAGGGAAGTTTTGCGCTTTTAAATGGGGTAAAAAATAAAAATTTTAATGAAAGATTTAAAATTAAAGCGTATGTTCAGAACGCAAAAAAAAAGGATAGTTTCATGAAAAATGTTTTTGATTTCGATTATAACACAAGTATCGTTTCCGTTTCTAATTCAATTTTAAGGCATTACGGGGTGGCTCAAAAACACGCCTCACTTCAAGTTTTGGATAAAGCGCTTGAAAATTCGCCTAAAAATGTGATTTATATGATTTTAGACGGGCTCGGGGCAGAACTGTTGGCAAAACATTTGCCTGAAAACAGTTTTTTGAGAAAGCATAAAATTTGCGATATTTATTCTGTTTTTCCGCCCACAACGGCAGCCGCAACAATTGCTTATCACAGTGGCTTAACACCTTATGAAAGCGGGTGGATTGGTTGGATGTGTTATTATCCGCAATATCACAAAATCATTGAAAACTTTAATAATATTGATTTTTATTCTGGCGAAAAATTACAAACACCGGCACCTGCCAAAACACTCATTCAATTTCAAACGATATATGAACAGATTGTTGCAAAAAATCCGGATGTTGAATATCACAAAATCTTTCCTGATTTTGAAACGAACGGGTGCAAAACATTTGATGAAATGTGCGGGCGAATCTCTCAAACAATTGAAAAAAACGACAATCGAAAATTGATTTCGGCTTATTGGACGGAACCCGACCATTTGACACATTTGAATGGTGTTTCATCTCAAATTGTGAAAAATACAATTGAAGATTTGAATGCAAAGCTCGAAAAAATGATGAGAGGCTTAAAAGACACGATTTTGATTGTTTCGGCGGATCATGGTCTGACAGATGTTGAGCAGATTTTCTTAAATGATTATCCTTTAGTTTTTGAAATGCTTAAAATGCCGCCATGTATTGAGGCGCGGTTTGTAACTTTTTTTATTAAAGACGGTTTGGAAGAAGCTTTTAAGGCAACGTTTGAAAAATCTTTCGGTGTGGATTTTAAGCTTTATACCAAAGAAGAATTTTTGAAAACAGGCTTGCTTGGGCAAGGCAAAAAGCACCCTTGCTTAGATGGCTTTTTAGGTGATTTTGTTGCTATTGCCATAACAAACAAAACAATCAGATACAAAAGCGAATCGAGAATGCTAAATGTTGATAAGGCAGATCATGCCGGCATCAGCAAAGCAGAAATGGTTGTGCCGCTGATTGTGGCAAAAGTTTAGACTGTTTTGCTGTCAGATTTTGAGAGAACATCATCTAAAGCATGAGCCAATTGATCGGCACAAGAGGTTTGTTTGCCACGGCATAAATTGCCACGCAACAAATCTGCCGTTTTTTGCGGATCAGCCCCTTCCAAGAGTTTGCCGATGGCTGCTAAATTGCCGGGGCAACCGCCCTCAAACTTGACATTATGCAATTTGCCGTCTTTGAGTTCAAAGCTGATGTGTTTAGAACATGTGCCTTGCGGGGCATAAGAATATATTGCCATTTTTTTTGCCTTTACTTTGAGAGATTGTTGAGCCATGTGATGATTTTGTTTTTAACCTGCGCGTTATATTCCGGTGTTAAATTGTTGAAATTTTCAGATATGAGAATATCGGCATTTTGCGCATTTGCGGCAAAGTCTTCAAAAAATTTGCCATAGTTGCTGCCTTGTGTTGAAAAAGGCACGACGCGTGCACCTTTGAAATCCGTTTTTTGCAAAAAGCTGAACAATGCGGGCGCCATGGTGTACCACCAAACGGGACCGCCGACAAAAATGGTGTCATAATCTGCAATGTTTGGTTTGAAACCTTTTTCGAGTTCAGGATAATTTTTGCTCATCAATTCTTTTTTGCTTTCCATATAAACGGAGGGCGAAGAATATTGTTTGATTGTTTTGATTTCATAGGTTTTGGCGTTTGTTAAAGCTGCAATTTGTTCGGCAATTTCTTTGGTGTGACCGGTCCAAGAATAGTAGACAACCAAAACATTTCCCAAATCGGCATGAAGCGTCGGCTCAATTTTAAAATTTGCCATCTCCGTTTTGTTTTTTTCTTTGACCTGATAGAGATGGTAGGCGCTTGCACCGCTGATAACAATGATGGCGATAACAACAATGTAAAAAATGATTTTAAACATGGCTTTTCTCCGAAAATCTTTTTATTATATATAAGAGATAAAACATATAAGAGTCAAGACGGAAGGAAAAAAAGTATGAAAGTTTTGTTTGTTAATGCATGTGTCAGAAGCCGGTCGCGCACAAAAATTTTAGCCGATTATTTGATTGAAAAACTCGGTGCAAAAGTTGATGAAATCAATTTAAATGAGGATGCGCCGAAGCCGTTTGATGAAATGATGCTTGAAAAAAGAGATGCACTTATCAAAAAAGGTCAGTTTGATAATAAAGCTTTTGATTATGCAAAGCGGTTTGCAGATGCTGATATGATTATCATTGCCGCTCCGTTTTGGGATTTTTCGTTTCCTGCGCTTTTAAAAACATTTATTGAGCATGTGAATGTTTCAGGAATCGTGTTTAAGTATACCGATACAGGCATTCAAACGCTTTGCAAGGCATCGAAGCTTTATTATGTAACAACAATGGGAGGATATAACCCGACAGACTACGGATTCGGATATATCAAAGCATTATGCGGTGCACTTTACGGGATTGATGATGTGCGGCTCATCAAGGCGGAAGGTTTGGATATCGTCGGCAACGACGTTGATGAGATTATGGAAAAGGCAAAAAAAGAGATAGACAAGATGGTTGGATAAGTTTGAAATTTTATTTGACTTAGAGCACACTCTAAAAGCTAAAGTGATAATGTTTTATTGTCACTTTAATTTTTATAAGGGGTCAGAAAATGAAAAAAATTGCGTATGTGTTAATGGGCTTTTATTTGTTTTTGGGGAGTAATGCGATGGCTTTGAATATGCAGGAAAAAGCGATTGTGGAGGCGGCGGCAAATGCGGCGCTCGGCAATCAGGAAGGTTTGAAAAAAGCTTTGATTGAAGGTTTAGATAAGGGCGTGAGTGTCAATGAATTTAAGGAGCTTTTGGTTCAAGTTTATGCTTACTGCGGTTTTCCTAGAAGTTTGAACGCGCTTTCAACCTTAAAAAATGTTGTTGAAGAACGCGGAAACAAGGACAATGTAGGGCTTAAAGCCGGCGCAAAACCGCAAGGCGATGCACTTGAGTACGGCGCTCAAAATCAAACAAAATTGGTTGGTTCAGAGGTCAAAGGTCCGCTTTTTGAATTTGCACCGCAAGTTGATGAATACTTAAAAGCGCATTTGTTCGGTGATATTTTTGCACGCGATAATGTGAGCTGGAAAACAAGAGAAATTGCAACCGTTGCAATGCTTGCCGTGCGCGACGGTGTCGAAGGGCAATTAAATGCACACATTGACATTGCCAAACACAATGGTGTTTCAAACGAAGACGTAGCGCAAATTTTGGACTTAGCCCGCTTTGAAAAGGCGCAAAATGTGCTTTTCGGTTTTGGTTTGCCAAACACGGCATATGCCAAATATTTTATCGGCAACAGCTATTTGCAACCGCTGGTTTCTGAGGGTGTTGGTATTGCCAATGTTACCTTTGAACCGAAATGTCGCAACAACTGGCATATCCACCACAAAGGCGGGCAGATTTTGCTTGTTGTGTCGGGACGCGGTTGGTATCAAGAATGGGGTAAACCTGCTCAGGAATTGAAACCCGGTGATGTGGTGAATATTCCCCCCGAAATTAAGCATTGGCACGGTGCGGCAAAAGACAGTTGGTTTACGCATATTGCCATAGCCGTTCCTGCAGAAGGCAGCTCAAATGAGTGGCTCGAAGAAGTGTCTGACGAAGAATATAACAAATTAAAATAAAGAGGGCTTTTTAATATGAAAAAAATACTTACATTTTTAACCATCGTTTTATTAAACTTTAATGCGCAAGCACAGGAGAATGATATGTCAAATTCAAAATCTATTGTTGTTTATTTTTCAAAAACGGGTGAGCAATATGGCGTCGGCACCATCACGGAGGGCAACACGGCAATTGTTGCGAAGATGATTGCCGATAAGACAGGAGCTGATTTGTTTGAAGTGAAGGTCAAAAATGACAATTATCCGACGGCTTACAAGGCTTTAACCGAAGTTGCCTTAAAAGAGAAACAATCAAATGCACGTCCTGAATTTGAAGGCGATGTTGCAAATTTTGCAGATTATGATGTTGTCTTTTTAGGCTCGCCGAACTGGTGGGCAGATATGCCGATGGTTTTATACACTTTTATCGAATCGCATAACTGGCAAGGCAAAAAAGTTGCGCCGTTTGTGACCCACGAGGGAAGCGGGCTTTCATCTATTCCTTCAAAAATCAAATCTGCCACAGGTGCTGAGGTTTTAGAGGGTTTAGAGATGTATGGACACATTGCCCAAAACAGCCGCGAAGAAGCTGAGCAAAAAGTTGAGAGCTGGCTTCAAAAACTCAATTTTTTGAATAAGAGATAATTTTCCAAGCCCATGGATTCTATCACCTTATTTATATCTTAACCTAAACGTATTTCCTGTCGGCTTGGAAATCTTTTCAGCCTCTTCAACGGTGTAGATGCGTTTGGGTGCGCTTCTTTGCGTATTATTTGTTGCCGGAATGTTCGGTTCAGACGAAGGCTCGGTATTATTTGAGGCTAAAACCAAAGTCTCGCCTGATTGACTTTGATATGTGTATCCGTCTTCTCCGTCTGAAACTTTGTTGTAGCGTGTGCCGTTATAAACAAAAGTGTCTAAAGCCCCTTCATCATTTGCGTCCGGAATATCTTCCAAAGAAGTATAATTTTTGAGAATATTATTGTTGGTATCAAACCACCCGAAACTTAAAGCACTCACACCATCGTTTATATTCTCCCAATAATTTTTGCAAGTGCTGACATCACCTCTGCATTCAACCGTCAGATTGGAGAAGTTTGCATTTTGTCTGGCGTATTCTTCTAGTTCCTCAGTAATCCACTCCATCTCCATTTTCGCAGATTCTAACTGATTATACCAATACATTGCTTGTTCACGTTCATATGATGATATGTATGGGTTGCTATCCAGAACACTACAGTCCCAACCATTAACTGTTTGGTTGCATGCCTGTCCGGGTCCCCAGTACATTTGCTGGAGAGCCTCTTCATGTTTGTTTGTGGCGTTTGTATATGCTGTTTCTCGTTGCCATAAATATTCTCTGTCCTGAAAATTAGCGTAATTGATTTTCAAACTGTCTGGAACATCAATGCTTTCTAGGTTTTTCATACTGTCAAAAGCCATTTTTCCGACATTTGTGATTCCATCATTAATCACAATTTTTTTGACTGAAGATGCCGAATCATTCCATGGTGCAACGGTTCCATAATACATGCGCTGATAATCGCCTATGGCGCCGGTGCCGGAGAGAGTGAGTGTTCCGTCATCTGAGATAGACCACGTGCCACTTCCCTCTGTGCCGTTCGCCCAACTTCCGCTTGCTATTTCAGCGTGAGCAGATGGCATTGATAATAAAACAGTTGTCAGAATGTTGAAAATTATAGTGTTATTTCTCATCATTTTTCTCCTATTTAAGAACGTTAAAAAAACCGCACCTTGAGGAGCGGTCGGAGCGTGCAAAAATCATATTAGAGGAAATGACTCCGACAGTCTTTAGGAAAAATCCTTGGACATTCACTATCGGCACCCCGAACCAAAATCGGGGATAAATGTGTTATTAAAAATAAAAAATAACACTTCATGCAGTGTTATCCTCACTGCCTCTAATAAACAAGCTTTTGCAAAGCTCCGCGCCTTTCAGGCACTTGATATGAGAAATCTCATATCTATTTTTATGATGGCATATTTTCAAAGAAATGTCAAAGAAAAAATGTTGAGATATCTTGAGATTTTTGCTTGACTTAGAGTATACTCTAAAAATTAGAATAACAAAAAACAATAAGGAGAAATTATATGAAAGTTTTGCTGATTAACGGATCACCGCATAAAAACGGATGCACGTTTCGGGCTTTATCTGAGGTTGCCGAAACCTTAATCAAAAACGATATCGAGGTCGAAATTTATCATATCGGGGTGAAACCGATATCAGGTTGTATTGCGTGTATGCAATGCAAAGAAAAAGGAAAATGTGTGTTTGATGATGGCGTTAATGAAATCGGAGCCAGATTAGATGAGTTTGACGGGCTTATTTTGGGTTCGCCGGTTTATTATGCAGGGCCGAGCGGACAAATTTGCTCGTTTTGCGATAGAATGTTCTTTTCTTATGCCTCAAAGATGGCAGGTAAATTAGCTGCTGCTGTTGTTTCTTGCCGAAGGGGTGGTGCAACAGCTTCTTTTGACCGATTGAACAAGTATTTTACAATCAGCAAAATGCAGGTTGTCGGCTCGCAATATTGGAATATGGTTCACGGTTTTACGCCCGATGATGTTGAAAAAGACAAAGAAGGTTTGCAAACGATGCGCACTTTGGGTCAGAATATGGCATGGCTCTTAAAGTGCATTGAACTCGGTAAACAACACGGGATTAACAGACCCGCATATGAACCTGTAACATTTACGAGTTTTCCGGATGGAAAATAAAACTTTAACTTTGTATGGAGAAAATATATGAAAAAAAGCTTTAATAACGATATGGTGATAACACCTCTTTCGGTGTTTGTGATTGCAACTTATGATGAAAACGGTGTGCCGAATGCAATGAATGCGGCATGGGGTACTCAATGCGATTACAAAAATGTGACGTTCTTTTTAAGCCCGCATAAAACAACAGATAATTTAAGGCTTAAAAAAGCATTTACACTTTCATTTGCAACGCCTGAAACACTCGAAATTTCAGATTATTTCGGCGTTGAAAGCGGGCATAAGGTCAACAAGATTGAAAAAGCCGGTGTGACGGTGACAAAAAGCGAGCATGTTGACGCTCCCGTTATTGATGTTTTTCCGCTCACGCTTGAGTGCGAAGTGGTCAAAATGGAAGAAAGTCATGATGAAATCAGAGTCGTGGGCAAGTGTGTCAATATGCTTGCCGATGAAAGTATTTTAAATGAAAAGGGTAAAGTTGATTTGGGAAAATTACGTCCGATTTCATTTGACAGCGCTTCAAACACATATCGTGTTTTGGGCGATGTTGTCGGTAATGCTTTTCGCGATGGTCTAAAAATTAAAAACAAGTAGAGGCGGATTATGAAACTTTATATGTATGTTTTTGCAGCTTTAGCTGTTTTGATGGCGGCAAACGGGGTTTGTTTTGCGGCAGACGGTGAAAGTTCTTGGGATAAGGTGTTTGAAAAAAGCGATTTGGTTGATGTCAGGAAAGTGCATTTTACAAATCGTTTTGGTATTGAGCTGACAGGCGATTTATATGAACCGAAAAACAGAGGTGAAGAAAAAATGGGGGCTATTGCCGTTTCGGGGCCGTTTGGAGCTGTAAAAGAGCAGTCTTCGGGTTTATATGCACAAGAGCTTGCAAAGCGTGGTTTTGTCGCACTTGCGTTTGACCCGTCGTTTACCGGCGAATCGGGCGGCAATGTGCGCAATGTGGCATCACCCGATATCAACACAGATGATTTTTCGGCTGCTGTTGATTATTTAACAACTTTGCCCGAAGTTGATGCCGAAAAAATCGGTATTTTAGGGATTTGCGGTTTTGGTGGGTTCGGATTGAATGCGGCGGCGCAAGATACGCGAATCAAAGCAACGGTTGCGTCAACGATGTATGATATGACGCGCGTTTCTGCCAAAGGGTACAATGATTCAATGAATGAAGAAGATTTGTATCATTTGCGAGAAAGTTTGAATGCTGAGCGCACAAAAGATTATCAAAACGGCACATTTGAAGGTGCGCCGGGGTTGCCTGAAAAATTAACAGGCGATGAACCTCAATTTGTGAAAGATTATTTTGATTACTACAAAACACCGCGCGGCTTTCACGAACGTTCAATCAATTCAAACGGACATTGGAACACAACATCTGCTTTGTCGCTTATTACACAGCCGATTTTGGCTTATGCTGACACCATCAAAAACGCGGTTTTAATTGTGCATGGTGAAAAAGCGCACAGCCGTTATTTTGGCGAAGATGCTTTCAAAAAACTCAAAGGTTCTAATAAGGAGCTTTTGATTGTAGAGGGCGCAAATCATGTGGATTTGTATGACAATATGCAAAAAATTCCGTTTGATAAAATCGAAAATTTTTATCAAACTTATTTGAAATAAGATTTTTTTGCCTGCTATGAGCCGTTTGGCGTGAGCCGAACGGCTTTTTTGTACTCAGAAAACCCCGCGTTAGACGCGGGGTTCAGTGAAGCTTTCAGCGGTGAGATGGACAAAGCGCTCCAATTGGGTTAAAATTTTGCGGTCTGCCAAGACGCAAAATAACCCAATTGGAGAACATTCA
>JAFVFH010000018.1 GCA_017475525.1 Alphaproteobacteria bacterium
AAACAAAAATTCCGTCTTAAATAACCTAAAACGGAGGAGCTAGAAAACTGTCGATGAACAGATTGTTTTATTCGCCGTTATAAATAACGCTTATATCAACAACTCCTCTCTGAAAGGAGTATTCATCGAATGTGTTTTCTAAACACCGCAACCATTTTGGTTACATTTATTATTTTGCCAAAGATTTATTCAAAAGTCAAACAATTTTTAAAAAAACAAAAGCTCAGAAAATGTGGCAAATAATAAGAACCACTTTTTCAAGCGACAGGAGGTATATGAATTTCCAAAAACGCGGAGAATGAGCTAAATAAGCATGGAATCTATGGGCTTGGAGAATGGTTCAGATAGAGTTAAAATAAGGGCAGAAGTTTCGCAGTGTACAAAGAGGTACATGAGAAAACTTCTGCCCCGAAATTTTAGCTCTAGATGAGCCGTTATACAAGCCCCCTATACCCTTGAGCCACGACATACGTCTCGGGCGACGTCTGCCTACTCGCATCCGGCTTAAAGTGTGAAACTTTGGCAAAATTTTTCTTCATATCGGCAAGCAATTCGCCCTCCGCTCCGCCTTGGAAAACCTTGGCAATAAATATGCCACCATCGTTCAAAACCTCTTTGGCAAATTCATAAGCGGCCTCAACCAAACCGATTGTGCGCAAATGGTCGGTTTGTTGATGTCCTGTTGTGTTGGCTGCCATATCGCTCATCACAATGTCGGCAGGACCGTTCAAAAGCGCTTTTAATTTATCGGGCGCATCATCTGATGTAAAATCTTGGCAAATAAGCGTTGCACCCTCAATAGGTTGTGTTTCTAAAATATCAATGCCAACAACCTGCCCCGTGCCTTTGTTGCGATGGGCGGCTACTTGCGTCCACCCGCCCGGTGCACACCCCAAATCAACAATTGTTTTGCCTTTTCCTAAAAACTTATATTTTTCATCGAGTTGTATCAGCTTAAATGCCGCACGCGAACGATACCCCATACGCTTAGATTGAAGCACATACGGATCGTTTAATTGTCTTTCTAACCACCTGTTTGATGATGTCTTGTGATATTTTGAGGTTTTAACGCGAACGCTTAACATCTTTTGCCCCCGCACCATTTTAGCAGATTTTGTCAGCTTACCCATATCTCAACTCCTTGAGCATTGCATCTTGCGCACCTTTGAATGAAACAATCAACTCTTCAAAGCCGAGCTCATCATAAATCGCCTTAAAAATCACACAGGCAGCCGCAAAAATCGGCGCCCTGTCCTCGCCGATATATGCCGATTTCGAACGTTCTGCAACGTTCATTTTTTCAACCTTCAAAACGGCACCGTCAAGCTCGCAACACTTTACACATGCTCCGTCATTCTTTTCTCTGGTATAAGAGCTGTCATTTTTAATCATTGAACAAAGACGCAACGGCGTACTTGATGTCGCAATCAAAGCACAATCTCGCTTATATTTTTCCAAATGAGCGTTGACAACAAAATCTTGAACATATTTTTGAATGTCTTTTTTGAGACGCTTTGCTTTTGTTTCATCAAATTCTTTCAAATCATAAGCCGCAGCTGAATTGCGTGCCCCCCACGGAATAGAAATCGTGTGCAAAATATGTCCGTCGATTCGGGCCAAAGTCACTTCAGTCGAAGCGCCGCCCAAATCATAGAGGACGGCATATTTTTTGTCTTTCGGGGCATTTAAGAGTGCACCTTTCAAATTAAGCCGTGCCTCTTCAAAAGTGTCGATGATTTCTAAATCAATCCCCGTTTTAACTTTAACAAGACGGGCAAACTCTTTACCGTTTTTAGCTGTTCTGCATGCAGCCGTTGCAACCGCACGATACTTTTGAACATCATTTTCATTCATTATCTTGGCATATTCGCTCAAGGCCTCTAATCCGCGTTTGATAGAAGCGTCGATAAGACTTCCGGTTTCAAACAATCCCTCGCCGAGCTTTGTTGCTTTAGAATCTTTATAAACAATCTGCCCGTTTTCATCTGCGATCCGAAGCCTACAAGAATTCGAGCCTAAATCAATGCATGCTGTCTTTTTTTGTTCCATCTCTTTTTCTCTTAAAATAAGGGTGTCCTCTAAAACGTTTTTTATGAATGTGTTTTTTGTTTTGCTTGTTATGGTGAATCATGTCAAGCAAAATCCCCTCTCTGATTCCCCGGTCTGCAATCGTGATTTCGGAAATCGGAAAACTTGACATCAGCCCTTCAATAATCGCACATCCCGAAATTGTCAAGTCGGCTTTTGAAGGCCCGATACATCTGTGCTTGCGTCGTCCGGCATCGCCCATCGTTTTAATCCGGTTAATCACATTTTCAACTTCAGCTCCCGAAAGAGAAAGTCCGTCGACGGCAGATCTGTTATATTTTGGAAGTCCTAAATGCACGGCTCCCAAAACCGTGACTGTTCCTGATGTCCCGATAACCTGAATTTCTTGGTTTTGAATAGCCTCGTAAATATTGTGTTTTTCATCAAATTCTTCTAAAATTTTTTGCGTACGTTCCATAATCGTATTATACGCAAGCGTCGTCATTTGTTGATTTGGGAAAGCCTCTGAAATCGTAACAACCCCATAAGGAAGCGAAACAAACCCTTCAATAAATGTTTTTCCTTCTTCGGTCACACGTGCAAGCGAAATCTCGGTTGAACCACCGCCGATATCAAAAATCAAAGCCCTTTTTATTTGCCTGTTTAAAAGTGGCAAACATCCCACCACAGCAAGACGAGATTCTTCTTTGGAAGAAATAATTTCCAAGTTAATCCCAACTTCTTTTTGAATCATATTCAAAAATTCATCAATGTTTTTTGCCCGCCTGCAAGCTGCCGTTGCAACAAACCTTGAATGCGTAATCGGTGCATATTCTTCCATCACGCTCTTGCAAACTTTCAAGGTATTCACCGTGCGCCGCATTGCAACCTTAGAGAGCAGATTATCTTTAATAATTCCCTCTCCCAAACGCGTGATTTTTGAAAAAGTTTCCACAACATGGAACGAGCTTGGCGTCGGGGTTGCAATCACAAGCCGACACGAGTTTGTGCCCAAATCAATAGCGGCATAGTGTTCTGCATCTCGTTCAATTCGCTTTTGCAGATAAGGTTTTGTTTTTCGCCTAAAAACCCTTGCCATGAACTATGCACGCTCCATTTCCACCCTAATTTTTTCTCTTAAAGCATCAATAGAAACAAGATTATTGTTTTCATCTTCAAAATACCAATAAGTCCAGCCGTTGCATGCTGACGCATTTTGCGCGGCGGCACCTAATTGATGGATAGAACCTTCTGCCGTTTCGCTTTTCACTGTCCCGTCAGAGCGAATCATTACGTGATGCTTTTTACTTAAATCATAAAGCATAGTCCCCGGCTTCAAGAACCCCTGTTCCACGACAGTTCCGAACGGAATACGAGCTTGTTTCTTTTTAACGGTATATTCAAGCTCATCAACTTTACCAAACTCAATTGCATCAATGCGTTTTTGTGCACCTTTCACATAATTGACATCTTTTTCAATACCGATAAACTGACGCCCTAATTTTTTTGCCACTGCACCTGTTGTACCGGTCCCGAAAAACGGATCCAAAATCACATCTCCAACCTTAGATGAAGCCATAATCACACGATATAATAAAGCTTCCGGTTTTTGTGTCGGATGCAATTTGTGTCCGCTTTCATCTTTTAAGCGTTCTTTGCCTGTACAAATCGGAATTTCCCATGTCGAGCGCATTTGCACATCTTCGTTCAAGGCCTTCATTGCCTCATAATTAAAGGTATATTTTGATTTCGGCGTTTTGACTGCCCAAATAAGCGTTTCATGCGCATTTGTAAAGCGTGTTCCTCTAAAATTAGGCATCGGATTAACCTTGTTCCAAACAACATCATTTAAAATCCAAAATCCTAAATCTTGCAAAATCGCACCAACACGAAAAATATTGTGATAAGAGCCAATCACCCAAAGGCTTCCATCATCTTTCAAAACGCGCTTTGCAGCCTTAAGCCATTGAAGCGTATATTCATCATACGCTTTGATACTCTCAAAACTGTCCCACTCCTCAAAAACGCCATCGACCACTGAATTATCAGGCCTGAGCAACATCTCTCCCAATTGCATATTATACGGGGGATCTGCAAAAATCATATCAACGGATTTTTCATCCATCTCATTCATAACATTGATACTATCACCATTGATAATGGTATTTAATATTTTTTGAGTATTAATTTTCGCCATCTATACACCCTTTGTTGGACGATTATAATGGCGTGATTATAAAAAAGATTTGTTATGATTTTATTAACAGCAATATTTTTTAAGTTGAAAAAATTATCTCAAGAGTTCTCTGATTTGAGAATCCCTTCCTTCAACAATGGAAAGCTCTTCATCTGTCACACCTTCAACTCTCGACATTTGTTTTTGTTCTTCAATCAAATCTTGATACCACTGTCTTTGTGCTTCATTCATATCAGGCGTCATTTGAGCAGAAAGAACATCTATCACTCTTGAAGTATGTTTTTTGAGTTCATAGGCTTTCAAAATTGTACGAAATCTTTGCTCTGTATAATAAAAACGCTCAGGATTGATACAATTTTTATCAAACCAAAGTTTAAGCATCCACGGTACGCGAGCCGCCGTTTCCTGATGGTCAAATTCAAAGTCTTCCGGCACTTTTGCCATATACCCACGTTCAACATATTCCGTCCACTGTTTCAAAAAGAGTTCTGCCTCTTTGGCCGAAATCGTATCCGAGATTTGCACAAGCGGACAAACTTTTGAAAAGCGCAAATCAATAATCCTCACCTTCAAAATTTGCAAGATTAAAATCAAGCAAATGAGTAAAATACTATATTTCTTTATATTTTCTCTTACCATCTGAGCCCCGATATCAAATAGTCCGGATAAACATCATAGTTGAGTGCAAGTTGCCTTGCTTTTTGCACATCCGGAATATATCCTTCACCCAAAGTGTGCATATGTATGCCTTTTGAAACAAGAAGCATTTTTGCGCCCATATAAGCCCCCGCTTTCATATCGCTTAAAAAACTGTCACCGATGAACAATGTTTTACTCACGTCGGCAGGCAAACATTCTTGAACATACGCTAAAACATCTTGATTCGGCTTGCCTAAAGTTGTGACCGAACCGCCTAATAATGCGTATTGTTCTGCAACTGCACCTGCACTCAAACAAATTTCACCGTCTCTGTGAGTCGCTACATCCATTCCGACACAAACAAGCGGCAATCCAATCGCAGCAGCAGCCTGCAAATCCGCATTATAATCTTCTACATTTCCTTTGAGCGGATCGGCATCGCCGATAAAAATAAAATCAGCATCATGAATATTCGAAACTTTTTGATAATCAAGTCCCGCAAAGATACCCTTATCCGAATCCCCTCCCAAATTATAATAGCGCCTGCCGAGCTTTTTATTGTTTTTAAGTTTATGGTGTAAAAGTTCGCCGGCAGTCACAACGGCTGTCAAATTATTCAAATCAAAGGAAACATCTTGCAAGCTTTCAACCAAATCTTTCACCCTTAAAGGCGAATTTGAAAGAATAATGACAGACACACCTTGATCATGCATGTTTTTGAGCGCTTTTAAAGCCTCTGAAGAAATCCCTTTTCCTTTTGTTAAAACGCCATCATACCCACATACGACTGAATCGTATGCCCCTATGATTTTTGAAATACCGATAATCGGTGTAATTGGTTTCATCTGACACGCCTTAGTTCATTATTTGTTTATCTGATTCTTTTGTTTTACCTGAATTCTTTCGAAAAGAAAAGTATTTATGCAAGATATATGTCAAAATAGTGGAAAATGTCAAGTAAATTCCTTGAGCCCACAGCGGATTGATTTTGCATATTTCAATCAAAAACGAAAGTCCTGCAACATTGGCAAAAAACAAGAAAATATAAACACTCCAAGCCTTCATAAACTCTGCGATAATATCCCCCTTGCTTTGAAAAACATAATAGCGCATCGTTGCAATCGAGAGATTGACCGTTACAAACCATTGAATGACAAGCGAGAGCAGATATGGCAATCCGACAATCTCAAGCAAAAAGGCATAAAAAGCATAAGAAAATACCGTATTAAACCCGCCGACAAGCAAAAAGCGCAGTTTTTCCGGAATTTTTGAAAACCAAAATTTTTCAATTTTCAAATAAAGATTGATGAAAAACGGATATTTTGCACCAAAAACAAAATGAGCAGGCAAAGTTTTATCCATTAATGTTTCAAGCTCTTTGTTTCGCCAGTCTGACAAAATATTTTCATCAAAAATATCTTCTTTGTGCGCCTGATCAATTGATGTTACAGACGGGTGAATCATCACCTCAACATTTTCAAAACCATCGGGAATAAGCACTTTCTTAAAATGTTCTTTTGAAAGCTTGCATGTATAAAGTATTGTGTAAAAATAGGTTTTTGAGCTGTATCCGTTCAAAACAGCCAAAAAGCGCAGCAAAAAATATTTAATTAATCCACCGTCAAAAAGATAAGCCTTGCTTTTGTTTGTTTTCATTGTCATCAGTGCACATTCGTTCATCACCCGAATGCGCTCTATGCCATATTTTTCTTGTAATTCAAGCAATACCTTAAAAATAAGCGGAATCATATGCACATGCCTGTGACTGTCAATATGTGTGAGCTTCGCGCCCATCTTTTTCGCCTTCATAATTTGCGCTTCTGTTTCGGCGCTGACCTCTGCTCTAAGTTTTTTTGGCTTAAAAACGGCGAGCAGCAAGAGCTTCACAAAGCCGTTCTTAAATTTTCCGTTTTGATCTGTCAAAAGTGGCAGTTTTGAATGCCCGAGTGTCGAATATTCATTTGTTAAATTGACATGAAGCCCCAAATCCAAATCAGGCATTTTTTTTGCAAGCTTCAGAGCTTCAAGCGCATATTTTTGATTGACCATCAAACTGGCCGCATTCAAAATACCCTCATCATACGCTTTTTTAATAGCCGCATTAACACCGAGACTTATTCCGAAATCATCAGCATTAAAAATAACTTTATTTGACATCGTCTTTGTCTTTTCCTTCAATCAAATCAGCCAAATAAAGCGGACGTTTTTTTACCTCAATATGAATTTTGCCGATATATTCACCGATAATTCCGAGTGTAATGAGTTGAACAGCGCCGACAAAGCCCACGACAGAAACAATTGTTGCATAGCCCGGGGTGGGATTATGCTGAACAAAATGTTCAAAAATAACCCAAACTCCCAACAAAATCGAACAAGCCGCGCCGGCAAAGCCGAACCATGTTGCTAAATGAAGCGGACGAACGGAAAATTGCGTAATACTGTCAATAGCAAGCTGTAAACTTTTAATAAAATTATATTTTGTATGCCCGCTAAAACGCTCAGGCGCGATAAAATCAATCACCATGACTTTATCGTTTGGCATAATCCAACTGAGCAAGCCTCGAAAGAGTCTGTCTTGCTCATTAAAACCTTTTAAGAAATCGACATATTTGCGGTCGATAAGCCTAAAATCGGGCATACTTGCCGGAATTTTCGTTTCAGAGAGTAAATTTAAAATAAAATAAAATGTTTTGGCACAAAGCTTATAGAACCAAGATGTCGCCACATTATCCACGCGCTTTGTCAAAACGATTTCGGAACCTTTGAGCCATTCCTCCACCATTTGCGGAATATAAACGGGCGGATGTTGCAGATCGGCATCCATAAAAATCACGGCGTCGCCTTTGGCATAATCCATGCCGGCAGTCATCGCAATTTCATGCCCGAAATTCCGTTTTAAGTTAACCATTTTCACTCGCTCATCTTTTTGAAGCAATTTTTCAATTTTTTCAAATGTTTTATCCTTACTTCCGTCATTGACAAACAAAATCTCAAAGCTGACGTTTTTAACCTTATTGAGCTCTTTTTTGAGCTCTTGATAAAGCTTTTCAATATTGCCTTCTTCGTTATATGCCGAAACAACAATACTCACCGTTTTCATCTGTTTTCTCCCGAAACATTGTAAAAACCATAATACACTTTTTTTGTTTTTGTCTTACCCAATCTGTTTTGAACATTGACTTCCAAAACCTTCGGCGAAGACACAAACTTCATCTTTTTGCGGGCAGCCATATATTCACCTTCATCGCTTGTTAAAATAAGTGCCCCTTTTGCCGCCACATCATTTTCGTCAAACCACGGATTTTGTTTCAAATCGGCCCAAATGATCGGCTTTGGCTTTGAAGGCGCAAAAAGCGCGGCATTATTTGCCCACCAGACATCACCTGCCACATATTCAAAAGGCAATCTTCCGTTTTTGGTATACCAAATTTCTTCCAAACTTTGTCCGAAAGCTTTCGCATCAAGCTGAAATTTATCACTTTTGTTCAAACAAATAATTAAAATTTGTGCTACTGCCATCAGGCTCATCAAAGCATAAACCCCGATATATAATTTCTTTTTGAAACCATCGGTTAGTTTACAAGGCAAAAATGCAAATAATAAAACACCTGTTAAATAAGCGCAAGGGAAACCCCACATGCTTTTAAGTTTCACCCCGAAAACCAAACTGATGGCAAACATCAAACAAACCGGCAACACGCCGAGAATGAGCAAAAAGTCTTTTTGTGTGCGCGTTAATTTGATTTCCAAATGTTTTGCCTTATAACAGGCTATGCCATAAACCAAAAGCGCTCCAAGCCCAAATAAAGCCTGTGCTGAGATAAATTTTAACGGATAGAACAGATGCTTTAAAATGGGCCAATTTGCTAAACTGTCATGCGAACTGCGCCCCATAAAATATCCCATCACAAAAAAATCATGTTGATAGAGCCAAACCAAATGAGGCAAGATCACAAACAAACAAACAAAAACGCATAGATACGGACCGAAAGTTTTGAGCTTTTGACGCGCGTTTTTGTTATAGAGCATAAAAAAGGCCATTGAGAGCAAAAGCAATCCGCTTGTATATTTATTAAAAAGATTTAAGCCTGCAAACAATCCTGTCAAAACCCAGTCTTTAAAATTGTTTTGTTTTAAGGCTCTGTAAAAATAAAACACGCACATCGGCCATAAAGCAAGCGAAACCACATTGACATTATATTCAATCGCGCTAAAGCCGTAATAAATCACACCCTCTAACAGCATCACGGCAAAAACAGCCCTGTCTTTAGAGAGAAATCCTCTTGCCAAACGATAGATATATATAAAGCCAATTAAAACACACAGTTGGCTCAAAGCATAAATCGCATACGGCTGTTCAAACCCGATAATGTTGTAGAAAAAGTTTGCAAGCCAACCCGATAGTGGCGGATGTTTATTTGTGCCGAAATCGCAATACATCCCCCACGAGATGGCCTCAATACTATCCATCGGAAGCGCTTTGCGCAAGAGCGGCACCAAACTCCACACCATAAAATGCAAAAAAAGAAAAACTTGAAACGGATATTTTCTTAAAATTTTCATTATATACCCCTTATATTCAATCAATAAAGGCACTATAAATCAAAAATCTGTGAATGTATAGCTTATTTTAAAACTTACACTATCAGAAATTGAATTTGCGAAGATAAACAAATTTCAATCGGGCGTTGCATTTTTGCGCAAAATATGCTCAAACGTATTGTTTCCAAGAAAATAGATTGTTTATTTAAATTTTTACTTATACTTTATCTTAAAGGTATTTCCGGTCGGTTTTGAAACAAGAGTTGCTTCTTCAACAGTATAAATGCGCTTATTTTTTCTTTCTCCCGACATCGCAATAATATTGCCGTTTTTATCTGTGTAATAAGTGACACCATTGATCTGTTTTTTTTCAGCCTGTTGAACTTTAGGTGCATATATTTCACCGACATTTTGTTTACATTTTTCCAAATTTCCTGTGCAATAAATTTTTTCAATACGCCCGAAAGCATTTTCAGCGATTGACACTATTTGATCACCCATAATAACAAATTGAAGCTCCGACTTGTCAAAAGCATAGTTTTGTATTTCCGTAACAGAATCAGGAATAATCAGATGATTAAATTTATTCTGATAAAAAGATCCTGTCGAAATGGTTGTTACAGATGAAGGAATATTTGATGCAAGAGAAAAATTATCAGAAAAAGCCCATGCACCGATATTTGTGAGAGTATCCGGCAATATTAACTTTTGAATCTTCGCACCGTCAAAGGCCATACGCCCGATTGATCTAATATTATTTGGCACATCAAGTGTCGTTAATGCTGTTGCACCGGAAAAAGCACTTTTCCCTATAGATGTAATATCGCTTGAAATGGAGAGATTTTTAATTTTTTCAATATAATCAGCCCAAGGTGCATTATCAACAACCCATGTTGTCTGTGTTCCTGATTTAACCGAATAATCAAACATTGCACCTGTTCCAGATATTTCAAATGTGCCATCATCAAAAAGTGTCCATGAACAGTTTTCTCCGCAACCATCTTCAGTTTCAGGAGAACCGCTTGCTATAATAGTTGTTGCAAACGAATCGTTTAGAGATAAAAAGAAAAATATCAAACAGATGAAAATCTTTCTTCTTTCATTTAAAAATTTAACAATTTTCATATTTAGTCTCCTTATTTTTTCATTAAAAAATCCATTTCGAGAAACTTCAAAATGGAGGAGCTGAAAAACTGTCGAGTACAGCCATCTTTATTCGACGCAAAGCGCTTATATCAGATACTCCTCGTCAATAAGGAGCTTTTACTCGAATGTGTTTTTCAGACACCATCGCTTAACTCAAGCGATAAAATAATGATGACATATTTTTGCAAAACTTGCAAGCAAAAAATACGATTACACAAAACAAAAAGAGTTGTTTACCCAAAAGCAAACAACTCTTTTTTTCTCTGTAAAAACGCGGAGAATGAGGCAAAAAAATTTTTAGTATCCAATATAAAAGTTCGGAGAATGAGGTAAAATACATTTTTTTCTGAAGGCTCGGATGGCGTGCGCAGATAATAAGAAATAAGGGCAGAAGTTCCGCAGTGTACATATTAGTACATGAGGAAACTTCTGTCCCGAAATTTCTGTATTAGATGCCAGCTAGACGAACCTTCCTAAACAGCGACGGGAGCTTTAATTGTGCCATAACTTTCATACCCGACAAGCTCAAAATCTTCAAACTTAAAATCGTTGATGTCCTTGACATTCGGGTTAATTTTCATTTGTGGCAACGGCAAAGGCGTATGCGTCAACTGTTCTTTAACCTGTTCAAAATGGTTGTGATAGATATGCGTATCACCTAAAGTGTGCACAAATTCACCCGGCTTTAAACCACAAACCTGCGCAATCATCATTGTTAAAAGAGCGTATGAAGCAATATTAAACGGAACACCTAAAAACATATCGCACGAACGTTGGTAGAGCATGCAAGAGAGCTTGCCGTTTGCCACATAAAATTGAAACATCATGTGGCACGGCGGCAACTTCATTTGCCCTATTTGCGAGGGATTCCAAGCCGTCACAATCAAACGTCTGTCATTGGGTTTTGATTTAATGCGTTCAATCACATCACCTAATTGGTCTATGCCTTGCCCGTTCCAGTTGCGCCATTGCGCGCCGTAAACAGGGCCTAAATCGCCGTTTTCATCAGCCCATTCATTCCAAATCCGCACCCCGTTATCTTGCAGATATTTGATATTCGTATCGCCTTTAATAAACCACAACAGCTCATGAATAATGCTTTTAAGGTGCACTTTTTTAGTGGTAACAAGCGGAAAGCCTTTGCTTAAATCAAACCTCATCTGACGCCCGAAAACAGAGCGTGTCCCTACCCCCGTACGGTCCATCTTATCAACACCGTTTTCCATAATATCTTGGAGCAAATCGAGATATTGTTTCATTTACTTTTCTCCTTTATTTTCAATAGCTTCTAAAATATGTTTCATGACACTTTGTTCAACGAAATCACCTTTTTTCACATAAACACGTGTGATGATGTTATCTTCTTCATAATCTTGTGACATTTGGGCATATTTTTGCGCCAAAACATCAGCACAAACACTGATATCGACTTTCGAACCTTTGAGTTCAGGGTTCAGTTCCCCCTGATAAACGCAGTCCACCACGATATCAGGCATCAGTTTTTGAGCACCTGTCATAAAGAGCTTATAAATGCTCGCTCCGCCGACGACATAAAGTGTGCCCTCAAAATCCTTAAAATCATTGATATTTGTGACCACAAAGTGATTTTCTTTATCTGACACCTCATAATTTTCATCAAACGTCAAAACATAAATTTTTCGGTTCGGAAGCGTACGGTTTGGAAAGCTTTCATAAGTTGTTTGCCCTGCGACAACACTTGAGCCTTGTGTGATGCGCTTAAAACGCTTAAAGTCAGATGAAACATGCCACGGAATCTGTGATCCGACGCCTATCACACTGTCGTCTGCATGCCTGCACCAAATTGCCACAATTGTCATGCTTTTCTCCTTTAAACAAATCATAAAAAATCTCCTTTAAAACGCAAATAAATTCTTGCATTTTTGAACATCAAAAAAAACTTGATAAAAAAAATGAAAATGATAAACTTTCATATATTTCTCAACATAATTGAAAGGTAAAACGCGTGAACAGTTTTTTTGAAGATGTTCGAAACTATTTAAATGGTCAAATAAATCAAACGGACTTTGTGTCTTCTGTTGAAAAAAATGTCAAAGAGAACTCTTATCATAATCCCTTAAAAGATATCAACAAAGTGGCTCATCTTGCCGAAAAATCAGAGCCTTCCGATGTGCTTAAATTGATAGAGGGACTCGATATATTGATATATACCCGAAATCCTCAAGAATCTGGTGTGCCTGCATATTCGCGCGGTTCGCTTTTCTTAAAAGATCGCTACACCAAAGTGACAAAAACATCGTGGTTTGCACTTGAAACTTTGCATCATATCGCTTTATGTGCACCGCAAAGAAAAGTTGACACAGACGTTGTCACAGGCGAAAAAAACAAATGGGGCGGCAATGAATACACCGACTTCCTCAAAGATTTTTATGCAAAACACATAGATGTTGATCGCTATCTTCACTATGGCAAAAGCATGGAATACGCCATCAGTAAAGATTTAGAAAGAGTATATCAAATGATTCCTGCTCAAGAGCGTACTTTTGAACCGAAAGAATTGGCATCAAATCATATCTCTGAAAACACTGTTCACAACACAATGCAAGAATTTATATCTTCAAAAAAAACATATTCATAAAACATAATAAGCAGTAGCATAAAAAGGAGCTTATCATGCATATCATCGGAATTGAAACTCAAGGTTTAGGATACAACAATCAAATGCGTGGTGTTGTAATGAGCGGAGCCAAAGAGTGCAAAAGGGGCAAAAAAGTTCCTGTTTCACGTAAGGCTTTGCTCAAAGGGCTTGACGGCACGCTTTTGCATCCGAAAAATTTTGCTTCTTTGACTGATTTTGAAAAAGCCGTTCAGGCGAGTATTGATGTATATCTCAAAGAAAACAAAGCGCCTGATTTTGTGATTTTGCCTTTTGATCATGCCAATGGTGAAAGCGAAAATCAAGATGTCGATGTCTTGTCTTTAGCTGTTAAAGATGCCTTTACAAAGCACGGACACAATGTTAAAACCATGGTGATGGCAAGCAATTTGTATGACTACCAAAATGTTGATCTCATCCATGTTGGTAAACACCTCTTGTCCGCAAAAGATGAACAAGTTTTGCAAAGCAGCCCGAAACTTCAAGCAAAAGTTGTGGAAACACTGGGCGTTCCGAGCAATATTTCTTGGAGTCTGATTAAGAATTTGGCACACTTGCCTCCTGCTGAAAAAATTCTTGAAAAATACGGAACTTTCAAAAAAGTTTTATCCGGCAATTTGCTCTACGGCAAAGATGCCGCCATCGAAAAAAACAGGGAAAAAAAGAATGTTTTGTTCTCGCTTGGCGGCATCACGGATAACGGCGCCATCGGTTTTAGTCTAAAAGACGCCGAAAAGCTCTTTATTTCGGCCATTGCCTTAACCGAAATGGGTTATAATGTGATTTTCACAAATTCGCCGCGCACGCCATCTGACGTCACCGACTATTTGTTTGAAAAATGTCGCGATTTCAACAACAAAGGAAAAAACTTAGAAGATAAGGCGCCTGCTCTTTATCAGCGATACAAAAATTGCCACATGGAATTTTTTAATTCCAAAAAAATAGCTCAAAATGATGAGGAAGCCAAAAATTTTCGTAATTATAGTGGAAAATATAAGGCAGAATTTGAAAAACAGGCAAAAAGTATCGGCAACATCTATCCGGCGGTTTTGAACATATGTGAATTTGTGGTGAACACGCACGACAGTTTTTCATACACGTCAGATGCGGCGGCCTTGGGTATTCCAAGTGTTGTTTATACGGGCAATTACATCGATAAAGAAAGGCGCCCCGATTGTTATAAACTTTTTGATTTGTGCCATCAAAAAGGATATGTGATTTCACTTGATGAAGCGTTATAAAAAATCGAACGCGGCGAAAGCTTGAAAACCAAAAAGATGAATGATATTTCAACCCAGCTTGTCAGGGCAATGGCAAAAACTTTAGATAGCACCGAATAAATATCCGATGCAAAAACGCGATCGCTGTAATCAACCCAAAACTCGAAATTGCTTTTTTTTTATTTCGAGTTTTTTTATCAGTTAAACATCAAACTTTTTGCCAAAAAAAATATTGACAAAAACATAAAAATATACTAAATTCAGAATCGGAAAACAAATTAAATTTTATATAATTATGAAAACAAAAAGAATAAACTGGGAAGCCATCAACTGGGGCGCAATCATTATCTCTCTTGAAATTTTGGTAGTTCTCGGCTTTTGCGGCCGTGAAATCTATCAAATGTCAACCATCGGTTGGCAGGCAGATCCTATCCCCTTGGGCAACATCTGGATGATTGGAGGAGCCATAATCTTTCTCCCTCTCATCATCATCGGACTCAAAGAAGGGCATGCGATGGCACCTCTCGGTCTCTTCGCAATGTGGATAGCCGTAGGTGTTTTTGCAGTCTCAAGCTTCACTGCCATAGCAGCATGGCAGCTAGGCTATTCGACCTCAGCAATCATTCAGCCCGCTCTCATGGGAGGAATGACAACCCTCTTGCTCTTTTTTGGTGGCGGATGGATGGCCTCTCAAGAGATATAATTAACTTATCTCCGCGCTCAATTACGAGCGCGTTTTTTTATACAGTGAAATGACATCGGCTTGTGCCGGTGGCGTTTCAGTGTTTTTATCTCACGATCGCTCACTTTTTAAAATGTTACAAACAAGAAACCATTTGTGTTTTGCACTGGGCTGATAAATAACATAATATCAGCTTTAGTTTTTAACTTTAAAAAAGGAACAATAAAATGACTTATCAACCTTCTAAAATGATTGGCATTTTTGACTGCGCAACATCTCAAAAAGTCATCGGCCAAGAAAAATTTTTGGAAGCTTTTAAAACAATTTTGAACCACGGCGCATATTGCCAAGGTCCCGAAACAAAAGAATTGGATTCTAAACTCGCCGAATATTCCGGCACAAAATATTGCTCGACATGCGGTTCGGGCACGGATGCCTTAACCCTTGCTTTGATGGCATGGGGCGTTAAAGAGGGCGACGCCGTATTTGTTTCATCATTTACATTCGTTGCCTCTGCCGAAGCTCCTGTTTTGCTCGGCGCGACACCTATTTTTGTTGATTCAAAACCTGACACATACAACATGGATCCCGAAGATTTGAAACGTGCGATTGCCGAAGTTAAAAAAGAAGGCAAATTAAACCTTAAAGCCGTCATTCCGGTTGATATTTTCGGCTCTCCTTGCGAATATGATGAAATCATCAAAATCTCTCATGAAAACGGTATGAAAGTTTTGTCTGACTCTTGCCAATCTTACGGCTCTGTTTATCATGGCAAAAATGCCGGTTCCATTGCTGATATGACTGCTACTTCTTTCTACCCGACAAAGCCTTTGGCAGCGTATGGTGACGGCGGTGCTGTTTTCACAAACAATGAAAATGAAAATGCGCTTGTCCAATCTTGCCGTGTACATGGTATGAGCCCTGAAGACCATTATGACAATGTTCGCTTGGGTATGACGGGGCGTATGAACTCTTTCCAAGCTGCGGTTTTAATGCAAAAAATGACGGTGTTCAAAAAAGAACTTCAAGATCGTTATACCATCGCTTCCCGCTATGATAACGAATTGTCTTCATATTTTGGGAAACAACGTGTTTTAGACAACTGTAAATCAGCTTATGCGCTTTACACCATCAACTGCGAACATCGCGATGAATTGATGGCTTATTTAAGAGAAAACAACATTGGCTGCGGTGCATACTATCCGAGACCGGTCAACACTCAAACAGCTTATGCAAAGTGGAACACAAGAAAGCTCCCTGTTTGCGAAAAGCTCTCTAAAACAGTTTTGAGCATCCCGATGCATCCGTATTTGAGCTCGGAGGAACAAACATATATCATCAATAAGATGAATGAGTTTGCTTCTCGTTATGCTTCAAAAGCTGCTTAATTTTTAAGCCTTAAAAGAAAACCTCTGCTCTAAAAGCCGAGGTTTTCTTTTTTTAACCGCAAAATATCGCTTGACCGATTTTTTTTAAGTGTTATTCTGAATTGCTTTTGAAAATTTTGTAAATTTGGAGATTTCTGTTGTTTGAAAATAAAAAAGTCGTCATTTGGGATTTAGATAACACTCTTTATCGCATTACCCCCGAAATCGCGGATATGCTTGATGAAACGATGGCTGTCGCGTTAGTTGAAGATTTGCATGTGCCTCTTGAACTTGCCGATTGCAAAGCCTTGGTCAAAGAGTCTTATAAGCAATATCGTGACGGCGGAGAATATTTCTATCAAAACTACAATATTTCTCCGAAAGATTTGTCGTTTTATTATAACAAACGCAATCCCGTTCATATGATTGAACCCTATCAAAACCTTGCCTTAAAGCTCAAACAAATTCCTTTGGAACAATATGTTTTTACCGCAAGCAACCGCCAAGCTTCCGAACGCATCTTAAAACGCATCGGTTTGTATGAAATGTTCAAAGACAGATTTTTCAGTGTGGAAGATTTCGGGGTTTACAAAAAAAATGAAAATGCAGATGTCTATCATCAATATTGTCAAAAAATCGGTTATCAGCCGACAGAATGTATTTTTGTGGACGATAGTTATTCAAACCTTGAATTTGCCAAAGAAACCGGCATGACAACCATCCGCATCTACTATCAAAACAACTCGGCTTCAGACAAAGAATATATTGATGCCGCTTTTAAGGGTGTCGAGCAATGTATTGAAGCTCTGATTGATGCTACAAAAAAAGAAGCCGTCTAATGAACTGTACCCTGAAAGTTGGACAGTAAAAAAAGTCCCGAAGATTACGCTAGTAATTTTCGGGATAATTTTTTATACTAACCAACAACAGAAAGGGAAAAAGATGAAACACCATATATTTACGCCGGAAGAAAGGTCT
>JAFVFH010000019.1 GCA_017475525.1 Alphaproteobacteria bacterium
ATAATATTTTTGGAGTGACAAATATGAGAAAATGGATTTTGATTTTAAGTATAATTGCAAGTTATAACACTTACGCGGCTGTTCATTGTCCGGAAGGTACAACTTTAGATGTTGATTGTTGGCAGTGTGGTGATGATTGCACGGCTTATCTATCAGATGATAACATCAACAACGGCAAAACATTAAACATTAAAGGCAGCGGAACGATGACAAATTGGGTTTGTCATGAAGGCATTTGGCCATCGTGGTCTGATAAAAGAGATGAAATTACAAGTGCCGTTATTGAAGGAAAAAGTGAAAACTCTACGGGTATTACATCTATCGGTGCTTGGACATTTATGAAGTTTACTAATCTCAAAAGCGTCGATATCCCCGATTCTGTTACGACAATTGAAGGTAGTGCTTTTAAGGGGACAACTTCCCTTGAAACGATAGAGATACCAAGTTCTGTAACAGATATCGGAAGTGAAACTTTTTATAACTCAGGTATAACCAGTATTGCTATTCCGGACTCTGTCACCACAATCCAAACAAACGCCTTTTTATATGCCGGCGGCTATGCCGGCAGCACAATATGGTGCGCCGCAGATACTCCATGCGCGAATAAAGGCTCGAATAATATTCAAATTTACAGCATTGATAAAAGTGGCGTTTATAAAGCAGGTGATGCGTATTATGCTACATTTCAAGATTTTGCGAGGGATATTAAATGCGATGGCGGCCTGACACAAGAATGTATTGCAAAAGCTTTGGAAAATAGAGCATTGGTACTCAAACAAAAAAGTGACATTTGCAAAACTGAAGATGAGTGCTTAGCTCTAGTCCACGCGGAATATTATAACGGTACGATTCAGATCGGCAATAAATCATATGTTTCAATTGAAGATTTGATAAATGGTCATCATATCTTAAAACGTATCTATACCATTGAAGAAGCAGAAAGAGTTTCCAAACCAAGCGGTAATACGTTCAAAATAAGATACAAATAAAGTGAAGTTTATCTTCTTCTCTTTGAATTTTTGCGAGATTTGACCTTGTATGAAAACAGATTTTCATCTAAAGGCTTGTCAATTGTTGTGTCATAAAGCGAGAGCGTCACTTCAACACTTTGCGGGTCAATAATCTTCCACTGCCTCAATTCAAACGGATTGTTGTTAAAAATGAGCGTTATCGGCCCCATATCTTTTGACTTGGCATATTCAAGCGTTATCGTTGTTGAGCCGGCATCTTTGTAAAAATCTGTCACTTTCAAGGACTTATTATCAATTTTGATTGTATCGGTTAAAATTTTTGTGCCCGGAATATCATCGTAATCAATGTTTGTGATTTGGTCTAACTCCTTATCATGAAAAATAATTTCATCGCCGTTACCCACAATCAAAACATCTGTCGGCGCAGCATATTCCATACGGATTTTCGAGGGTTTTGAAATATAAAGTTTGCCCTCCGATGTTGCACCGTTTGAAGCCATTTGCACAAAGTTTGATTCCATTGTTGTCATCGCGTTGAGATAGTTCTCGATTTTGCTCAAATCAGCTGCCGTTTGCGCATGTGCCAAAGGGGCATATAAAAGAGGTAACAACCAAAGTTTTTTCATACGTTTTTTTCCTTTCAAAACCAAAATATAACTCTTAAACCCTATTCTTTAAAGAATGTATTTGTTTTCGGAAACCCGAAGGGCACAAGTTTGCCTGCCTGAGCGCGATGCCCGAGCCATGTTAAAAGCTCTTTTTCAACTGCCACACCGCCCGAGCGATGATATGAAAAACCAACATTTGAATCAAAAATCTGAATATCGCTCATATCCCCATCTTTGTATTTTTGAAGTGTCACCCCCCTGCCCCTTGCCATGGTCGGAATTTCTTCGACCTTAAAGATAAGGAGTTTGCGGTTTTGTCCGACAATTGCCACCATATCGCCCACAATTTTGGCGCAGAACATAGCTTTTTCGCCATCAGCCAAATTCATAATCTTGCGGCCGGTTCGCGTTTGGGCAATAATATGGTTTTCATCAACCACAAAACCATGCCCTGTGTTAGACGCCAAAACATAGCTTGTTTTCGGTTCAAAAACAAACATTGCGGCAATATTGTCGCTGTTTGCCAAATCAACCATCAAACGAAGCGGTTGCCCAAAACCTCTGCCTGAAGGGATGTCGCTTGCCTGAATGGTAAAAAACTTACCCGATGTATCAAGCAAAACGATTTTATCTGTCGTTTGTGCATGAATGGCTTTGAGAAGCCCGTCATCTTCTTTGAATTTAAATTCATCTTTCAGGTTCACATAGCCTTTCATGGCTCTGATCCAGCCTTTTTGCGACAAAATAACCGTAATCGGCTCTTTTTCAACCAAAGCATCTATCGTGATTTCAATATCGGTCGGTGCAACCGCAAACTCTGTGCGACGTTTTCCTAATGCCGTTTTCTTGCCAAAGCGCTCTTTTGTTGCCTTGATTTCTTCTGCAACCTTTGCCCATTGCTTTGCCTCATTTGAAAGAATATCTTCCAAACCTTTCTTTTCATCACTTAAAGTGTCAAACTCGGCTCTGATTTCGCTTTCTTCCAATTTACGCAAGCTTTTGAGCTTCATATTCAAGATGGCTTCTGCCTGATTATCGGTTAGGTTAAATTTTTGCATCATCACGGCTTTGGCATCATCTTCTTCGCGGATAATGCGGATTATTTCATCTAAATTGAGATATGCCGTCAAATAGCCGGACAAAATCTCCAAACGCGCCACAATTTTTGAAAGCCTATGATTCGTGCGACGTTTCAAAACCTGCAATCTGTGGTGCAAATATTCGCGCAAAACCTCGCCGATGCTCATCACCCTCGGCACACAATCAGAATCCAAAACATTCATGTTCATATTAAATTTGGATTCAAGCTCCGTTTCTTTGAACAAGAGTTCCATGAGCATATTTGCGTCAACCGTGCGCGTTTTGGGCTCTAAAACAATGCGGATGTCTTGAGCCGATTCATCTCTGATGTCGGCAAGCAGGGGCAATTTCTTTTCATTTAAGAGCTCTGCAATGCGCTCAATAAGCTTTGATTTAATCACCCCGTAAGGAATTTCAGTCACAACAATTTGATATGACCCATGCCCCAAATCTTCTTTTTCCCACTTGGCACGAATGCGAAAGCTGCCCTTGCCTTGTTTGTAGGTGTTGACAATGCTCTCAAAGCTGTCAACAATCACCCCGCCGGTTGGAAAATCCGGCCCTTTTAAACGCTGAACCAAAGCCTCGTCCGTGGCTTCCTTATTATCCACCAAATATAAAAGCGCATCGCACACTTCGCTCAAATTGTGTGTCGGAATGTTTGTTGCCATACCAACGGCAATACCTGACGAGCCGTTGCAAAGCAAATTCGGCACGGCAGCAGGCATCACGGCAGGCTCTTGCTCTTCGCCGTCATAGGTGTCCACAAAATCGACGGCATCATCTGCAAGCCCTTCCATCAAAGCCATGGCAAAATCAGTTAATCTCGCTTCGGTATAACGCATGGCGGCGGCACCATCACCGTCAATATTACCAAAGTTGCCCTGCCCGTCAACAAGCGGATAGCGCACCGAAAAATCTTGTGCCAAACGCACCATTGCCCCATAAACGCCGACATCACCATGCGGGTGATATTTACCAATCACATCGCCAACCACACGGGCGCATTTTTTGTAGCCCGTTTTGGGGTCTAAATGGAGCTGACGCATCGCAAACAACAACCTTCTGTGCACAGGTTTCAACCCGTCTCTCACATCAGGAAGCGAACGCGACACAATGGTCGACATGGCATAAGACAAATATCTTTTGCTCAGCTCTTCTTTTAAGGCAACATCTTTGATTTTTGGCTCTGTTTCAGACATTTTATTCTTTCATTAAATCAAAATTTTTTCGAGATTAGCACGAGAAATCGGAAATTGCAAGCCGTGCGCGTCAAAAAAGTTTTTTTTGAGGAAAAACGCATTCATCTTTAAGAGATCAAGCACATCTTCTTTTAAGGGCACCACATTTTTTTCAAATGCGAAATGCGGATATTTAAAGAGTTTTTCTTGATAGGGCAAACCCGCCTCCAAACACACCGCCCGCCCGCTCTTTGGCGAAACGAAGGCAAGATTGTCAATTGCCCCCGTCACGGCACACGCGCCTAAATCAAGCCCGATACCCAAAAAATAAAGCAACCGGAACTCTAAAACGGCATAATTTTGAAGCCACATTTCATCACCTAAATTGTCCATAAACCGATATATGAAACGGACAAGCCCCTCTAAAGGTTCGTTTTCAGGAATAGAAATGTTGAAAAGTTCGCAAAATGCGCTCAAAACCGCAAGTTTTTTTGAATCTGTCAAAAAATGCACCACATTGGACTCTAAAAGCTCAACACCTCTGAATTGGGGCATATTTTCTTCTAATCTGGCATAAGCATTAAACGAGATTTTATTGCCGAGCTGATACACACCTAATTTCTTTTTTGTAAGACCGCTTTTGATAAATCCGGTCATCTTGCCATGTGCCTGAGAGAGCACAGTAAGAATTAAAGAATTTTCGCCGTATTTCAATATCTTTATGATATAACCTTCATCTTTTACTTGCATTTCAAAAGCGCCTTTTTTTTCAACACTTCTAAAATGCCAAACCGGCAAAATTTTTGCAAGTATTTTATATGATATACCCACCGCGTCAGGTTATTTATATCTGAGCTTAAAAGTATTACCGTTTTTTTTGCTTATTTTTTCCGCTTCCTCGACAGTATAAATACGCTTGATTATTTTTTGACCGGAAACAGCAACCCGATGTCCATTTAAATCATAAACATAAGTTCTTCCATTAATCTTTTCTGTTCTGGCGGCGATGGACTTTAACTCAGGGTAGCCGGCATTTGCCAAATGCTCATCACATTTGGATGTATCGCCCGTGCAATAGATTTTAAGCTGTGAAATATCAGTTGTAAATTCATCGTTTCCACTTTTTTGAAAGATTGAACCCAAAATTGTATTTTCGCCGACAGTAATACTCTGAAGATTTTTAATCTGGCTAAAAGCCTTATCGGGTATGATTTCTACACTATCAGGAATCACGATATCGGTAAATGGTGAGGCGCGGAAAGCCCTGTCCATAGATGTAACAGAATCTGGAATATTGAGCCTTTGAATATTTGCATCAAAAAAAGCCACTCCTTCAATATGCGTCACAGTTGAAGGAATAATGACCTCAGGAGTTGTGACTTGTTGAAATGAAGCATAAGTGATTTTATCAATGCTCGTCGGAATTTGAATCGGATTGACGCTTGATACACCGACAAAACCATAAGAGCCTAAATCCTTAATACTATCCTCAATCACAACATTTTTAAATTGCTGTTTCCCCCAAGGGGCTTTATAATTACCCTCGGCAGAAGACCACCAATAGCCGATATTACCTTCATCTCCTGTGCCGCGAATAGTTAATGTGCCATTTTTAATTTCGTATTCACAATTTGCTGTATTTCCCTGTCCATCTGTGCCGCAAGCCTCCCAAGCCCGAACCCTAACAGGAAATACAAACATCAAACATAACAACAAAACAGATTTTTTCATATATTTTCTCCTTTTTTAAGACCTTTTACAACAAAAAATCACTTTGAAAAAAATCCAAAGTGGGAGCCGAAAGAATTGTCGAAACACAATCTCTCTTATTCGTCACATAAAACGCGCTTATATCGAGAACTCCCTATACAAGGAGTCATGTTTCGAAAGTGTCTTTCGGACACCGCAACCATCTCGGTTACATTTTTATTATGGTGGATTTTTTATTTTATTGCAAGTATTTTTTTCTTTCTTTTTTCTTAAAATCTGCTATACAAAACTCAAAAGAATTTATAAAAGGATTAAAAAAATGAAAAAAGCTTTTTTATCTCCCCTTTTTGCCCCTCTGTTTTATGGTGTTTTGTGGGGATTATTGCTCGCTGTTGTGTTGATTTTCTTTCCCGAAAAAAAGTTTGAAATCACGACAGACGGGCAAATAATCGATGTTTTGACATACATCGGCTACGGCTCAATGCTTATTGCGATGCTTTTATTTGTCAAAGATTTTAAGAGAAAAATGTTTGATTGGAGCATTTATTTTATGCTTGGCGTTGCCGCCCTTTTGCGCGAAGCCGGCATTCAGCACCATTTAACATCTACCGATTCAACCCCCTTCAAATCGCGCTTTTTCTTAAACCCTGACAACGCCTTGTCTGAAAAAATCCTTTACGGTGCTGTTTTGCTTGTCATTTTCGGGGCGCTTTTATATATCGCCATCAAATACGCCAAACATTTGATAACCTCATTTTTTAAGCTCAATACCATCACATGGTCAATCGCCACATTTTGTTCGGTTTTGGTCTTTGCAAAGTTTGCAGACCGTTTTCCGTCTCATTGGCGTCATATCCACGATTTAGACAGCCTTTCGCGCGAGTTTATCGACATCTGGTCGCTTTTAGAAGAAAGCTCCGAGCTCTTTTTACCATATTTGGTGATTATCATCTTTGCACAACATCATTTCTTAAAGAAAAAGGCTTAAAAAAACGGATTATATGCCCATTGGAGCAAAGCTTGCCTTTGCTTTTGTCTGCAATCTAAATCATAAAGCGCACAGTTCAAATCAACTTGCGCTTTATGCCTTCTAAAAGCCTTCCAACGCTTGATTTGTATAGCATCAACATCATCAAGACGCCGCCCCATATAATATCTGCAATACCATTGAAACCAGCCTCTCGGATCAGGCGCTAAAATCCAGCCTTTTTCCTGCCACTTTTGAAGGCTCATGCGCGATTTTATCTTAAAATAATTGCAATCAGTGCATGGATAGTCAGGCGACAACTTCGCACTTTCAAACCACGAACGCGGAAATTCTTTTTGACAATCTGTTAAATAATGCCCTTCAAAAACACCGAGTTCCAACATTTCTTTCGGGCTCAATTCGGGCTTAAAATCGGACGCAAAGTTTTTGCCTTGAGGCGCCGCATATTGATATTCATACCCTTTTTGCATTTTATCATCAACAATCATCATCTTACCTTTCAGCAAAAAGATAAGTGAGTTATTTCAAAATTAAAGGCTTTTATCTAAATGGCTTTTCTTTTGAAACGATTGATATTTTGATGTCTTTGTCATATAACTCAAGCAATCTCTGATATATTTTCCAGTTTGGATGCCCCTTGCCATGCTCTAAAAAATCAATTGTTCCGACTTCAACATGCATTTTTTTTGCCACCCATCTGATATCTTTGCATTGGTTGGCGCGCTCAAGCCAAAGCAGATAGCCGAGCTGTTTTCTTAAATTTTGATCAAGCATATATAAACTCCTTTTATGGTTAAAACAAAACCGCTTTGAAATTCTC
The DNA here is from genome assembly GCA_017475525.1 of Alphaproteobacteria bacterium. Lineage (GTDB taxonomy): Bacteria > Pseudomonadota > Alphaproteobacteria > RF32 > CAG-239 > UBA1254. The sequence goes on from JAFVFH010000019.1 coordinate 7,359, forward strand.
AAAACGGGGAGC
>JAFVFH010000020.1 GCA_017475525.1 Alphaproteobacteria bacterium
AAAAGATTCAAACGGTAATGTCATTGAAGACGAAAATAATAATCCTATTTATTATATTTCAGCAGATGATATGACATCGTCAAACGCTTGTACGGATGGTTATGAGAGCTGCGCAAGGCAAGCCCTTGAAAAGAAAGCACTTGCATTAACGGCTAAAAATTGGATTTGCAAGACCTTGGAAGCGTGTCAAGCTTTGGTTTATGCAGATTATAACGGGAACACTCTTAAGGTAAACGGGAAAGATTATGCCTCACTTAATGATTTGCTTAAAGGGAATGCGATGCCAAAACGCATTTATACTATCGACGAGGCTGAAAAGTTAAGCAAGAAAACAGGCAACACCTTTAAGCTCAGATATAAATAAATTTAAACTGTCATCGCTCGCTTTGCCGTGAGGCAAATGCGTCAAGCGATCTGCGATATCAATTTCCCCCCTTGCACGATGCAAAGGGGGAAAATATTATGAGGCAATCAGTGAAAATAAATACGTTTCAATGAAGATATATCAAATTTATATTTCATTCTCTTCTAAAATATTTTTTAATGTTTGCGCTGATTTTTGAAGTTTTAAAGCCTCATCATCATTTAATTGGATTGGGACATGTGTTTCGACGCCGTCTTTGCCGACAATGACGGGCATACTCAAGGCGATTCCCTCAATGCCATATTCGCCGTGCATCATGGATGAGATAGGCAATATTGATTTTTCATCACGCATAATGGCTTCGCAAATGCGTTTGACGGACATCGCAATGCCGTAATATGTTGCTTTTTTCTTTTCAATGATTTCATAAGCGCTGTTTTTCACATCATTTGCAATGCGTTCCATGGCCTCATTGTGATGAAAATGTCCGCGCATTTCACAAAATCTGTTCAGCTCAATACCCGAAACATTGGCGGAAGACCAAGCGGCAATTTCAGAATCCCCGTGTTCGCCGATAATAAAAGCATGAACACTTCGCGGGTCAACATTTAAGTGATTACCGAGCTCATATTTCAAACGAGCTGTGTCCAAAACCGTCCCTGAGCCTAAAACATGTTTTTCTCTCAATCCCGAACATTTGACGGCAACAGTTGTCAAAATATCAACAGGGTTTGCCACAACGAGCAAAATCCCCTTAAAACCGCTTGCTTTAATTTGTGGCAAAATCATTTTAAAAATACCGATGTTTTTCTTGACTAAATCAAGCCGTGTTTCGCCGGGTTTTTGGTTAGCACCTGCGGTCAAAACAATGATTGAAGCGTCTTTAATATCTTGATATGAACCGGCATAAATCTTCACAGGCTTTGCAAACGGCACACCGTGGCTGATGTCCAAAGCTTCACCTTGCGCCTTGTTTTCATCACTGTCAATCAAAACCATTTCAGAAAAAAGTCCGGATTGCATTAAAGCAAATGCGCTTGCCGCCCCAACAAATCCGCACCCGATAATAACAACTTTGCGGCCATGCGGACAATCTAAACAATCTTTATCCATATTTTGTTCCTTTATTCATTTTTCTTTGCTGCTAATCTAATCAGTTTTTCAAAAAAAGAAAGAGGTTATTATCTTTTGTTTGCAATAACCTTAAAAACTTGTTGAAGTTTTATCAAAACCGCTTAAAATAAAGCCAAAACAAAATAATAATCAAAGGAGAATATATAAAATGTCAAAAATACTCGTCACTTCCGCGCTTCCTTACATCAACGGTGTGCCGCATTTGGGGCACATGGTCGGTTGCTTGCTTCCGTCCGATGTTTATGCAAGATTTATGCGCATGATGGGTAATGAGGTTTTGTATATTGTCGGCACGGATGAACACGGCACAACATCTGAAGTCGGCGCCTTAAAGGCCGGTATGGATGTTCAGAGTTATTGCGATATGAACCACAAGCGCCACTATCAAACATATAAAGATTTTAATTTATCGTTTGACTATTTCGGGCGCACATCTTCCGAGCAAAACAAAGAAATCACCTACCAAATTTTTGAGGCTTTGGATAAAAACGGCTATATTGAAGAGCGCACGGTCAAGCAGGTTTATTCAATAGATGATCAAATGTTTTTGGCAGATCGCTACATTACAGGTACTTGCCCATATTGCGGTTATGAAAAAGCACGTGGCGACCAGTGCGAAAACTGCACAAAGGTTTTGGAACCGACAGATTTGATAAACCCCAAAAGCTCTATTTCGGGCTCAACAAATTTGGAAGTGAGGGAATCAAAACACCTGTTTTTGAACTTGCCGAAAATTGAGCCGGAGCTCAAAAATTGGCTCAAAACAAAAGAGGCATATTGGCCCGATGTAGCTTATTCGATTGCGCTAAAATGGCTCAAAGAAGGCTTGGAAGCGCGTTGCATCACGCGTGATTTGAAATGGGGTTTCCCGGTGCCGAAAAAAGGCTATGAAGATAAGGTGTTTTATGTGTGGTTTGACGCTCCGATCGGCTATATCGGCATCACAAAACAATGGTCAGATGAAAAGCCAAATGAGCGCAACTTCAAAGATTGGTGGTTTGCCGGCGATGATGTTTATTATGTCCAGTTTATGGGCAAAGATAATGTGCCGTATCACTCAATCACTTTTCCGGCAACTTTGTTGGGAACAGGAATGAACTTCAAAAAGGTGGATTATCTTAAAGGTTTCAGTTATTTGACTTATGAGGGCGGCAAGTTTTCAAAATCTGAAAACAGAGGTGTTTTCGCAGGCGACGCTATAACCGAAATGCCGGCAGATTATTGGCGCTATTTCTTGATGAGCAATGTGCCGGAAAGCTCCGATTCGAGCTTTACGTTTGATTTGTTTGCAGGTGTTGTCAACAAAGATTTGAACGGCGTTTTGGGCAACTTTGTGTCGCGCGTTTTGAAAATGACTTCATCTAAAATCGGCAACGCCGTGCCGGCAAGCGGTAAATGGACTGATTTGGAAAAAGAGCTCATTCAAAATGTGCAAAAACATGTTGATTTATATTTCAAATATTTCAAAGAGCTCGAGTTTAGAAAGGCGCTTGCCGAGCTTCGCGCCGTTTGGGTGGAAGGTAACAACTATATCACAGCCTCTGAGCCGTGGACGGTGATTAAAGAAAATCCCGAGCGTGCGGGGGCAATCTTAAATGTTTGCATCAACCTTATTCGCATTTTTGCGCTTTTGACATTTCCGATTATGCCGCAAACGGCAGAAAATATGCTCTCGCGCTTGAACTTGAAAATTAACGAGCATAGCGGTTTGAAAGATTTCAACGTTTCAAATGAAATGGTATTTTTCAAGGGTGGCGAATCATTTGAGGTGGGAGAGCCTTTGTTTGAACGTATCAGCCCCGAGCGCTTGGAAGAATTAAAACAAAAATACGGGAGTGCGAAATAATGGATTTTGGCAGTTTAAGAGATTTGAAATTGAAAGGTTTTGCAAAGTTTTTGCATCAATGTTTTATGTTTGTGAGCTATCCGCTTCGTCATCCGTTGAAATTCTTTCTCGGCCTTTTGTTGATAGTGGCCGTTTTAGTGGTTTTGCCCCTGCTTGACGGAAAAGATTTTTCTCAAATTCCGTCGTGGTATGCCGCCAAGTGGAACAAAACGCTAAAACAAGAAACTGTTTTGAAAGAAACGCCCATCGCAGAGGCCAAACAAAAACCTCAAAAATTTGCCAAACAAATTACCTTAAAACATGCTAAGGTTGAGCCGCAAAAGGTTGAAGTAAAAATAAAAGAACCGGAGGAAGAACCTCAAAAATACGCTGTTTGGAATATTCAAAAGGTGCCCTCAATAAAGCCTGAAAGGCTTGAAGAGTTTGAAGAACTTGAAGAAGTTAAAGAGCCGGATCTTCAAGTTGAAAAAATACCGGTTGTTCAAGAAGAAATCATTGAACAAGAAAAAGAAATCATCGAACAAAAAACAGAAAGTGTCCCCCAAGTAGCATATCGAAAAGTTGAAAACTTAAAACTCAAATATATGGATAATCCGCAAATTATTTTCGGCACACCTATTATATACGGCCCGAATGAGCTTTATGTGGCAGATACATATTTATATCTTTACGGCATATATACAGATCCTTATAAATATAACATAAAAAAAGCAACAGCCTATTTAAATGAGTTGATTTCAGGCGCTGAAATTGAGTGTCATATTGTGGCTAAAACTTTAGATGATATCGCAACAGCCGTTTGTCTGAAAAACGGCAGGAGCATCAACCAAAATCTTGTCGATGCGGGTTTGGCAGATAACGTCGCACTTTGAGGAAAAAATATGTGGCAGCCTGTTTTAATGATAGACGGTTTCATGCTTTGTATTTTAGGTTTGAGTATGCTCATTCCGGCAGGCTTTGATTTTTATGACGACCTCAAAACGACTTCTCCGTTTTTAATTTCGTCGCTCATAACGCTTTTTATGGGCATTATGCTTTTTTTATCAAACAAAAATAAAATCCATGATATTTCTTTGCGCCAAGGTTATCTGATTACATTCGTATGCTGGGTGACGGTTGCACTGTTTTCTGCGCTTCCTTTTGTTTTGTCAGGAGCTGTTGCTGACGTGACATCAGCTTTGTTTGAAAGTGTTTCCGGCGTCACGGCAACGGGAGCAACCGTTATTCCCGATGTGGAATCTTTGCCGCGTTCCGTTTTGCTTTGGCGTTCAATGCTCAATGGTTTAGGGGGCATCGGGATTGTGATTTTTGCGGTGGCGATGTTGCCGTTTTTAGGCATTGGCGGTATGCATATGTTTGAGCACGAAAGCAGTGATACGACAGATAAGCTTATGCCGAAATTTATTGATATTGCAAAATGGATTTTAGGTGTTTATTTAAGTCTTGTGGCAATTTGTGCCGTCTGTCTTTATTTTTGCGGCATGGGGCGTTTTGATGCCTTAAACCATGCATTGTCAGCCGTTGCGACAGCGGGATTTTCAACAAAGAATGCTTCAATTGCATATTTTAACAGTGCCTCGATTGAGATGGTCTTGACCTTGTTTATGATTTTAGGCGCTTTGCCGATGACATTTTATATCATCTTGCTCAAAAAGCATAAGTTTGAGCCGTTTCGCTTAGGCCAAATCAAATATTTTTTGAAAGCTGTTTTTTTCTTTACGCTTTTTTTGACGATATATTTAAGCGTTGTCAATAATATGCACTTTTTTAAGGCATTACGCTTAAGCTTGTTTAATATTGTGGCGGTGATGACAACAACGGGGCTCTCGTCTGCCGATTATTTGGATTGGGGTATATGGACAGCTGTTTTCTTCACGCTTCTTTCACTGCATGGTGGGTGTATCGGTTCAACAACCGGCTCCATTAAGGTGATGCGTTGGCAAGTTTTGAAGTCATATTTTAATAAAGTCCTTTTATCCTCAATTGAGCCGCACCGTGTTGTTCCTGTCAAAATCGGCGAAACATCTATTGAAGACAAAGCAGTTACATCTGTGTTTGTGTATATTCTCTCGTTTTTGGCTTCCATCGGTGGTGTTGCTTTGTTGCTCAATTTATTGGGATATGACTTTACAACATCTGTCACCGCAGCTGTTTCAACCATCACCAACACCGGCTCCGGTGCCGCAAGAGCCATCAGTGCAACAGGTAACTTTGCGTTTTTTTCAATGCCTGCTAAATATTTGTTGTGCTTTGCAATGATTTTAGGACGCCTTGAAATTATGACGGTTTTAGTGATTTTTACAAAGTCGTTTTGGAAAAATTAGATTGGGCTTTAAGTTCTTGTAAGATGTATATCCTCACGGCAGAAGAAAGATTTTTTGTTTTGCGCATACCGTCAATTTCGGTGACAATATCTGAAATGCTTGTTTTTTTTTCTTTGCAGATTTGTTTTAAAACGTCATAAAATTCATCTTCCAAAGTAATGCTTGTCATATGTCTGCCGGCAATTAAAACTGAGATTTTTTTCATGTTATTTTTTCCGGAAACTGTCGATGGAAATCACCTCGGCGGGAATCGCATTAGGCTTAGACGTGTCTTGAATATCCATATCCTCTAACTTAGAAACCCTCTCTGCCATTTCAAAACTCAAACCGAATTTTGCATAAGGATCGGCAAAATAAGAAATCGCATGAAACGGGATAACAAGCGTGTATGGCACTCCGCCGAAAACCAAAACAACGGAAAATTTATCATCATCAACCATTAAATCCGAAAATTGATGTTGCAAAACGATTGTCATATTTTCAGGATATTGAATTTGAAGCATTTTTGGTAATTCAACACCTTTTTCGTTTGTGCGAAACGTGATATAAAAATGATTTTCTCCCGGCAACCCTTGCACACTCGCAATTTTTAAGGCATCACGTACAACGCCTAACAAATTGCGGTTGATAAGTTTGTCATAATTAATTTCATCTAAATATTCACTCATCAAAAACCTCAAAGCTTAAATCTCAATAGCATATATGTCTTTCACGCGCCAACTCTCCGAAGAGGGCACTAACACATATATAATACGTCCTTGACAAAGTCCAAACCAGTTGCCGTTACATGTGCTGTCGGTGTGAATTTCAACCAAATCGGAATTAATCGGTTTTATTTTCGTAATTTTAAAACTCATCTCACTTGGGCGCTGTAAGGCCTCATCGCTCATAAAGATGAACTTTGGCAATTTAGAATCGCGGCAGCCGTCGAAATCGGGATTTAACGTGCATTTAACGGCAAATTCAACGGCACAAGCCATTTCACTGTTCAGGTCGCAATCTTTTTTTAAATCACCTGCCTGATAGATAAAAACCTTGTCATCAAAAGTTTTGGTTGTAACGGAAGGTTTTTTATCAGACATAATGATTGGTTTTGAAGTCTTGGTTTTCCATGTATAAAGAGAGGCTAAAATAGCAAGCATCAAAATAAAAGAAACGAATATTTTTTTATACATTTCTTTACTCCTTAATAAAATTATAGCGAAGTCCGAGGACATATTCGGCAATATGATGCGCATTTGAAATATGATCAAGGCTGACATAACGAGCAACGGCGCGAAGAGAACAGTTTTTATTAAAATGATAGAGCAAACCGCCGCTGAAACGATAACCGTATCCTTCATCTGAGGAGTGAGAAATGTGAGTAGCCTTTTGGCTGAGCACATAAGTTGCAATTCCGATGCCGGCCGTTAAATCAAAACTCGGAGATAACGGCAAATAGCCGTTTAAATCAAGTCCGTAAGCACGATAGGAAGTTTTGAGTTTCTCATCTGAGAAAAGATGTTTTGTGCTATGCCCTGTCTGCTGATAAAAAATTTCAGTTCCAAAATAGCGATTATAGGTTGTACCTATATTGAAATTTACGCCGAAATATTCAGGTTTGAGTTGTTTCATTTTTGCGCGATTATAAATGCCGTCAATTCCGAGATAAGGAATATATACATTTTCTGCTTTTGCTTGAAGCGCAGTCAATGAAAGTCCTAAAAGTGCAGTTAAAAAATATTTATTCATTTTTTTAAGCCTTTCTTTAATTGATTCATAACTATTTCATATCATAATCAAAGACAAAATAAAAATAAAGTAAAATTTTGCTTTAATTCTTGTTGTAAATCATTTTTTGTGTTAAGCTGACAAAAAAGGAAACAGGATATGATTAAAAACAAAAATAATGAGCAAGGTCGAACAATTGTTGAGACATTAGCCTATATTATGGTAATGATTACCATTACGGTAGGTTTTGCGGCTTTGGTAAATCGCGGATATTATAAATATGAAAGCAGCGCTATTCAGCAGCAACTGACGGATTTAAAAAAGACAATATCAACGCGCTATGCGGTTGACGGACAATATGCAAACGTGAAATGGGACGACTTGTGCGAAGATCGCTTAGGGCCGAGTTCTTTAATGCCGACGCGAGTTTGCAATGAGCTTGAAAATAATATGGTTAAGTGTAAGTGTGCTTCGCAAAGAGGTGTCCACACTTTTGACGGTCCGGTGAATATCGGGCGTTCGGAGTGCAACAAGACCAACACTTTTTGCGATACATTTTTTATTGAATTTGACGAATTGCCGCAAGACATTTGTGCTCAGTTGGCACTCAAAGCTTGGGATACAATTGACGGTTCTGATATTGATCGTATGGTCATCAATAACATCACTTGGGGGTGGAATGATTCGCCTATTGTGGACGAAGACGGCAATAGAATATCAATAGATAAAGAATTTCCGGCATTGGTGACAGATGTGACCCAAGCCTGCAAGGAAGGATACGAAAACAAAATCAGATGGTATTTTAATTAAATATTGTTATCAGATTGCGTAAAAAAGTTGAAAAACGGGAAGTTTGGATTAAAATAAAACAAATTTAACAATTATAAGGAGGTTAAAATGGTCGATTCGATTGTACTGGCTCCGGACTATAAGCCGTCCCATGATGAAGAATACATGAATGATATGCAACTTGAATATTTTCGGCAAAAATTAGAAGCTTGGAAAAAATCGTTGGTTAACCAGTCGGAAGACACATTGGAAGATTTGCGCCAAGGCGGTTTGAACCAACCGGATGACATTGACAGGGCTGCTTTAGAAACGGATAAGTCGATTGATTTGCGCACAAAAGATCGGGCTCGTAAATTGATTACAAAAATCAACGAAGCTTTAGAGCGTATTGCGGACGGAACTTACGGCTACTGCGAAGAAACAGGCGAGCCGATAGGGATTGATCGTTTGGAAGCCCGCCCGACGGCTACCTTGTCGATTGAGGCGCAAGAACGCCACGAACGCATGGAAAAAACATACGACGACGAAGCTTAAAATGCAGAAAAAAAATTTTATATTAGCATCCTCATCACCTCAACGCAAACGCCTTTTAGAACAAATCGGGTACTCTCCGAAAGAGATTGTTTCGGCAGATATTGATGAGTCTGAATTGGCACATGAACGCCCGTTGGTGTATGTTAAGCGTATGGCGCGTGAAAAAGCACTGGCTGTTGCCGCGCTCAAACCGGATGAAAATATACTTGCCTCAGATACCATTATTACCGTCGGCTTGCGTATTATTCATAAATCGCAAACGCCGGAAGAGCAAATCAAAGTTATGCGTCTTCTTTCCGGGCGCAATCATAAGGTGATAAGTGCTGTTTGCCTTGTCGATTCGCGTGGCAAAATTTCGGAACGCGTGGTGACAACGCGCATCTCAATGAAGCGGTTGTCTGAAGAAGAGATCAGAGATTATGTTGCAAGCAAGGAATGGGTCGGAGTTTGCGGCTATAAGATAGAAGGAATGCTTGCCGCCTATGTCAAAAACATGATCGGGTCTTTTACCGGTGTGGTAGGTTTGCCTTTGTATGAAACAAGAAATTTATTAAACGGAGCAGGGATAAAATGAACGCAGATACAATTGTCTATGAAAAAAAGAACAACATTGTTCGCATAGCCGTTTTGTCGGAAGGTCAAATGGTTGAGTTTGACACTTTTAATGAAAACACCGCAATTGAGGGCAACATCTATTTAGGGCGTATTACGCATAAACTTGAAACAGCGTTGGGGAAAATAGCTTTTAAGGTAAATATCGGTGATTCTTCCGAAGCGTTTTTAAACGCCTACGAACCGGACTTAAAAGAAGTGAATATGTCTGAAGGGCAAAGCGTTGTGGTTCAAGTTTCCCAAGAAAAACATGCCGAAAAGGGTGCCAAAGTTGTGCGCAATATTCAAATTGTGGGCACAACGGTTGTTTATCGTCCGTTTAAAATGGGGGTTGATGTTTCTTCTAAAATCACGGATAAGGAAAAATTAAAGGCATATCGAACAACTGTTTGGAACAATATGCAAGGTCAGGAAGGATGGGCTGTTCGAACATCTGCGGTCGATTTTGATATTGAAACGGTGATAGCGGAAATGACAAAGTTACGCGGTATTTATGAAAATATCAGAATCAAAGCGCGCTCGGCAACAGCTCCGGCTTTACTCTATACAAGAGAAAATCCGCTTTATGAATATATCCGTCGCTATAAAGATGATTTGAAAAAAATTGTTGTTAATAACCATCATCTTGAAACGGAGATTCAAAATTTTATTGATTTGCCTGTTTGCTTTGAAGCAAACCCGATTGAAACATACGGCTTAGAAGATCAACTGATTGATGCCCTTTGTAAAACAATATCCTTAAAATCGGGAGGGAGAGTGACTGTTGAACAAACAACAGCTTGCGTCACATTTGATGTTGACAGCGGTTCAATCAAGGAAGGTGACAACATTTATGAACTTAATAATGAAGCTGCTCATGAAATAGCTCGCCAAATCAGGTTAAAAAACCTTTCGGGTAAAATCATCATTGATTTTGCCGGGTCAAAAGACTATCACTTTATGAAACCGGTGATGGAAATTTTGGAGATGGATTTAGCAGATGATCCGTGCCGTGGTCGTGTTTTGGGGTTAAGCAAGGCCGGAAATGTTGAAATATTGCGCCAACGCCGTCGTCCGTCTTTGATTGATATGTTCACGGAAGAATGCCCCACATGCCAAGGAACGGGAAGGGTGGAAAAATAATGAAAAAACATAAATGTCCTATTTGTGGCATGGAAACGGATGATGAGAAATATCGTCCGTTTTGTTCGAAGCATTGTGCCGATGTTGATTTAGGGCGTTGGTTTAACGGCTCCTATGCGGTGCCGGCAGAAAATTTGGATGAAGCGGATTATGCCGAACTTGAAAAAGAGTTGACAGAAGGGCAAAAAGCGGATTCTTCGGATGATTTGTCGCATTATTAAACAAATTTTAAGCTTATAATATGTATAGTTCCTTAAAAGCTTTTTTAATGTTTTTAAGGATTTTTTTGTGATGTTCAAATCCAAATGTGTTTATATATCTCTTGTTTTATATGGTATTTTTTGCGCACCATTCAATGCCTCTGCCACGACATGGATTTCAGCCGAAGGCTTTTATTCGATGTATCGCTTGGCGGCGACTGGAAATGTTGCGGCATTGAAGGCTTCTGACTTACCGATAGACGGGGTGAACAGAGATGAAGACACGGGACTTTGTTACGCTGCGCGCCGTCGCAATGCAATTGCTTGGAATGCTTATTTAGATGCGGGCGCCAATCCGAATCCTGAATGTGCGGGACGCGTACCGGGATATAGAGAGTTTGCCGAGCGCTCAAGAGTGATTACCACAACAACCATTTCATCAACGCCAATCCTATATGGTCTCGGTGCTGCTGCACTTATCGGCGGCGGAATCGCTTTGGCTGCAGGTGGAGGCGGCGGTGGAGGCGGCTCCGGAGGAGATGAGAAAGATTGCAGTGCTTATCCGTATGATTCTTGTCCGACAGGCTATCATGAAATTGATCATTGCACATCAGGCGGTGTCACAAAATATAAATGTGAAATAAACGATTGTAGTGACTATCCGTATACGGGATGCGGCACAGGCTATCACGAAGTTGATCATTGTCAAGAGGGAGATGTCACAAAATATAAATGTGAACCGGATGCCTGCACGGACTATCCTTATACAACCTGCCCTGAAAACACACATATTACGGGCACGTGTATGTCAGGTGACACGCCGAAATATAAATGTGAGCCTTATAATAACTATAACAACCACGATGTGGGCGGCGTTTCAAGCGGCAACACAATGACCTTAACGAAAACAAATACAGACAATGAAAATGTTATCGTTTTAGAATATATCACAGACGGCGATAAAGTCGGTGTTCGTACAACACTTTATAACGGTTACTATAAAACAGATGATGATAATCCGGCAAATGTTGATAAAACATGGACTATCAATGTCACGACTACCGGCAGCGGTGAAACAACAGGGATGTCTAACAGCGCCGGAAATGAAACGATTCATCTTTATGTGGACGGAACGGATGTGGCATTAAATGCAACATATTCGGCCGCAACAAATATCACGGCGAGCGGTGAGGGCGGAAATGTCTATGGCATATATTCGAAAGGCAATGTCACAACACTTGGCGCTGTCAATGATACAAATGCTACATTCAGCAGCGACATCACAATCAATTCCTCCGGATTGAATAAAACAATCTATGGTATTTATAGTTTGGCAAATGCGTCAAATAATTTGCTTAGTAGCGCTGCTTCGAGTTCAAGCGCCATCACCATCAATCAAACGCATACAAACTCGACCTCGCGGATATACGGCATTAACTCTGCCACCGGCGCTTCAAACGAGGGAACAATCACAATCAATAACGATGGCTTCGGTGCGGTTTACGGCATCAAAAATAGCAGTGGCAGCGTTATAAATTCAGGCACCATCGAAGCCAACAACACCAATGCAGGCGCTTTGGGCTACGGCATTGAAAACACCGAAGGCAGTGTCACCAATTCAGGCACAATTACCGCTTCAACAATCGGTATTTCGAGTCCGACTGTTGTCAATAGCGGAAAAATTGAAATTGAAAATATTGCAACATCTGCTCAGCCGCAACTGTATGGTATATATGGCTCGAATGTCATAAATACCGGCAAGAAAAACGCCGAATATCCTGAACAAAATAAAGGTATTTACGTCACACTTGCTTATAGCGAGACTCCCACCACCACCTCAGATCGCTTTGTCGCGGGTATATACGGCTCGAGCGCAACATCAAACACCATCACCAACCAAGGTGAGATAAGCGTCGGGATTGAAGACGATCAAGATGGCGATGCGAAAGCGTATGGCATCTATAATCAAGGCGATTCTTCTGTTGTTTTGAATGATACGGATGGCATCATTGAAGTTAGCAGTATCACTGCCGTAGGCCCCGGAAGAAGCAGAATTTTGTATGGTATTTATTCAACAGGTGGCACGGTCACCAATAAAGGTTTGATTGATCTTGCCGCAACATCAGGCCCCGGAGAGGACACCGCAACCATGTATGGCATATATACCACCTCGGGAACGGTTGTCAATGAGGGGACAATCACAATTCAATATGACCATACTTGCATCGGTGAAGCATGCAAAGATGCTTCAACAGGTATGGATAATGCGGCATATATTTATACCGAAGCCGGCGCCACAGTGAACAACTCGGGGCTGATGACGTCAGCAAGCCCGCTTTCCATGAACGGTCATGTTTTACTTTCTCAAGGCGGCAGCTTTGAGGCTCCCTTGATTTCAGGAAATTTGGGTGTTGCATCAGATGTTGTATCACAAGGCTTTGAAAATACTTATACATTAAGAGATGCGATTATTTCAAATGATGTGAGCGATTTGAACATCAACTCTCAATCAGCTCTTTTTGAAGCCAATTTACAGGGACGAGATGTTGTTTTAGACAAGAAAGACTTTGCACAGGTTTTAGACAACCCCGCGTTTGCAAACTTTTTGGAGCAAAACTATCAGCTCAAAAACAACGAACAACTCTTCAGTGCTTTGAAAGAACAGGTAAATCAGGCAAGCTTGAATGCTTCGGTCAAAGACTTGATGGGCGAGAGTTTAACACGTTTTGCATTTGAAGATATGACCATGCTCAAAGAGCTGAGCTTGGATATGAACGAAAAGATGTTTGCAAACAACAAAGCTGAGTTTACATTAACGGGCACCACACAACCCATCAACTTTGAGAAAAATCTCGGCTCACGTTCAAAATGGGCATTGAGTGGGAAAAAGGTTGGTAATGTGAGCTATGCGATTGGCGTGGCATTTACGAATATCAAGAGTCAAGATGGTAGTAAAGACAATAATCGCAAAGATGAAATGTTCCAGATGATGATGCCTGTCGGCTATCAAACGCACGGTTTCGAACTGATTTCAACACCGAGGTTAGGCTATGCTTACGGGCATTATACGCGTGATGGCTATGCAAGCAGAGATTATGACGGAAAAGTTGAAAAGCAAATTTTCGGTGTGACAAATGCGTTGAGATATCCCTTAAATCTGAAAGGTTGGAAACTCTCACCAACAGCGGAGTTTAATGCCATCGGCTATTATATCAAAGGTCATGAAGAAGAAAAAGCATTTGCCCTTGACATAAAAAAACAAAATATTTGGTCTGTTGAAGGCGGTGTAGGCTTCAATTTAGGCAAAGAGTTTGACTTAGGCAAAGGAAAGAATTTCAAATTTGACAGCACAGTCATGTTCTATCATGAATTTGCTGACCCGTATGAATTGAAGCTTTCAATGCACGATATGGATGGCACATTCAAAATCCGTGATGAAAAAAGGCGTGATGAACGCATCATGCTCAAAAACGGATTTGAATATCATTTTGAGCCGTTTTCAATTTATGGCGACATCTTTTCGTATATTGACAGCGAATATAAGACGAAAGCAGACATCGGGCTGAAATATCGTTTTTAAGGAGGGAAAATGCCAAATTTATCCGCACATATTGAACATACGCTTTTAAAACAAGATGCAAAAAAAGAAGATTTCATCAAGCTTTTTGATGAGGCAAAAACACATCATTTTTTAGGCGTGTGTGTTAATCCGGCTTATGTTAAAACAGCAAAAGAATATTTGAAAGGAACAGAGGTCAAAATCGTTACGGTCGTCGGGTTTCCATTAGGGGCAAATTTGCCGGTCGTGAAAGCTTTTGAGGCAAAAAAAGCAATTGAAGACGGCGCCGATGAAATTGATATGGTCATTAACGTGACAAACATCAAAAACAAAGATTGGGACGCGGTTTTGGAAGACATTGAAACAGTCAAAGAAGCCTGCGAAAACACGCCGTTAAAAGTGATTTTAGAAACGGATTTATTAACGCGTGATGAAATTGAAAAGGCTTCAATTTTATGCATTGAGGGCAAAGCAGATTTTGTAAAAACTTCAACAGGCTTTGTTAAAGGCGGCGTTGGAGCTAAAGCTGAAGATGTAGCTTTAATGGCTAAAATTGTCAAACCGTATGGCTTAAAAGTCAAAGCCTCCGGCGGTATCCGTGACAAACAAAAAGCGCTTGAGATGATAAACGCCGGCGCAGACCGTCTCGGCACGAGCGCCGGTGTGCAAATTGTTGAAGAATAAAGTTTACTTATATCTGAGCTTAAATGTATTTCCTTGAGGTTTTGAAACAGCGGTTGCCTCTTCAATGGTGAAAATGCGCTTTCCTTTATAGCTCTTTAATTTGCCGTCACGATAGATTGCGGCCGCACCATCCGAACCGTATCGATACGTATCAACAGTCCCGTCTGCATTGTTGATGTTTAAGGTTGCCTTTTCTTTAATGGGGTAATATACGCCGTTTTCCCAAAACGTGGCCTGATTGAAATATTCTTCGCACTTTGCCCTGACGGCATCCGAACAATAAATATTATCCACATCACTTAAAGCATGAAGATGCAGACCATGAAAATACCTATCATCATAATTATTATCGTCTGCAAAAACGGCATCATTTAAAACAATACTGTTTATACCGGATAGATTAAAAGTATTTGAAGCCAAAACTTTGACACCTTGCGGAATGTCAAATTCGGTCAATAACGGATTGGCATTAAATGCGCCGGAACCGATAGATTCTAATTTTGAACCCTCTTCAAAAGTAACATTTGTTAAAGTTTTGATATTTTGCACAGCACCCATACCGATACTCTCAACCGAGGCGGGTATCGTGATATTTTCTATTTTTGTGCCCCAGAAAGCATATTCTCCGATTGATTTCAACTCATTTGATATTTCAACGCTTTCAATATCATTGCCCTACGGACGCACAGGATAAGACGGGTCAGAGTATTGACTTCCCCAAAAATCTGCCATATATCCGTCACCTTCAATCGTGAGTTTTGTGCCGTCAAGACGTGCCGTGCAATTATCTGCAGCCGTTTTGCCGCAGTCCCAGCAGTTGTTGTCTAAATCATCACCGCAGGTATTGGCCGCATTTGCAGTAATTGCTGTGAATAGCCCTAAAATCAAAGCACATTTTTTCATATTTTTTCTCCTTAAAATTGTTATACCAAACTAAAAAAATCCATCTTGAAAAATCTCAAAATGGAGGAGTTACAAGAACTGTTGAAGCACAGTTTGTCTTATTCGAGCAAAAATTGCCTTATATCAACAACTCCTCTTTAAAAAGGAGCACAGCTTCAATAGATGTCTTGTAAACACCATAACCGTTTCGGCTACATTTTTTATTATGCCATGATATAAAATAAAAAGCAATCAAATTTTACAAAAAAGGTCGGAAAATATCCGACCTTAAAACATCAAAAGTTCGTTTTTCTAAACTCTGCCATAAATATCTTCAAAACGCACAATATCATTTTCATCTAAATTGTCGCCAGTCTGAATCTCAATAAATTCCATCGGGGTGTCAGACTTGTTTTCAATACGATGTTTTGTCTCTTTTGGAATATAGATGGCATCATCTGCCTTGACCGCAATAATTTTTTCATTCAAGGTTACAAACGCCTCGCCTTTGACAATGATCCAATGTTCGCTTCGGTGGTGATGAAGTTGGAGTGAGAGCATACTTTTCGGGTTGACCTTAATGCGTTTCACGCAAAAATCATCAGCACCGTCCAAAACTTCCCATGTTCCCCACGGACGTGTATCATGATCGCCTTTTCGATATAAATTTGCCATTTTTTTACCTCATAAGTCATAAAAGTTCTTGATGAAAAATAATATAAATTATATAACATAAAACACAAGGTAATTTTTTGTTTTTTGCAAGAGGTTTTATGGTTAAAAATGATTTGAGTAATATGGCGCCGTTGATGCAAAATATTCAACATCACCTACAGTCAAAAAATCAAACAGAAACCAAACTTTCTGATACCATGAAAGAGCTCAGTCTGTTTTTCGAAGCGGATATGGCAATTTCATATATTTCAATTGACGATAATTATCTGGAATTGTTTTCAAACTATGGTTTTGACGCCTCTGATGAAACAACAAACATTCGCTATGGTGAGGGGTTTATCGGCGAAATAGCCTTAAAATCGAGCGTTCTTTCCAAAACGGAAGATGAAGGCTATGTCAAATCCATCATAGGGGCACCGCTTTTGCAGTGGGAGAAAGTCACCGGTGTCATCTTGCTGGGCTATTTGAAAGAACATCGGTTTACAGATTCTGAAGTCAACGCCTTGAAAACGATTGCCATGTTCTTGGCAACGGCGTTTTCTTCCGAAGAAATTTCGGACTACAAACGAAAACTTGCAAAATCGAGAGGTTTTACTCTCAAAGACCGCTTAAAAGGGGCTGTGATAAATAAGGGTTACGGTGTGGGTTTTGCTTTGGTCCATCGTCGTCGCCGTGCCATCAAACAAATGTTTGCAAAAGATATTTCAAAAGAGCTTTTATTATTGGATAAAGCCCGAAACCAAATGCTTCAGAGTTTGGATGATAACTTAAAAACAAACACCTTTGGTGCGGGAGAACATGTCGAAATTTTAGAAACATACAAATTGCTTGCAAACGATAAAGGTTGGCACAAAAAAATAAAAGCCCAAATTGAAACGGGTCTGACAGCCGAAGCCGCTATTGAAAAAACATATGAAGATATGTTTGAAAAACTTTCTGCAACATCTGATATTTATTTGAAAGAAAGGTTGAATGATTTCAGAGATTTGTCCGATCGCCTGCGCACATTCTTAAGCGGTGAAAAAAACGCAGGAAAAGATGCTGCTAAAGATATTATTCTTGTGGCTCAAAGCATGGGACCGGCTGATTTGATGGATTATGACTACAAAAAAATCAGAGCCTTGATTTTGGAAGACGGCACTTCAACAATGCACGTTGCGCTTGTCGCAAAAGCTCTAAATATTCCGGTTGTTTCGCAAATCAAAGGCATATATCGCAATGTCAAAGATGGGGAAACTCTGGCTGTTGACGGTGTGGAAGGATATGTCTACATCAACCCGACGGATGATATGAAAAAGGATTTTAAGGAACGCGGGCAAAAAATGGCGAACTGGCGCGAAGATCTAAAATCTTTGAGCTCAAAGAAAGCCGTTACGTCAGATGGTGTTAAAATCAGCCTTAATATCAATGTCGGTCTTGATTTTGATTTGGAATATATCGGGCTTTCCAATTGCGACGGTGTCGGTCTTTATCGAACGGAAATTCCTTTTATGAGTGCCGATTCTCTGCCAACTGTTTCTAAACAAGTTAAGATATATCAAAAATTGTTGAAAGAAGCAAAAAACAAAAAAGTGGTTTTTCGCAGTCTGGATGTCGGTTCTGATAAACTATTGCCATACTGGGGTGACTTCAAAGAAGAAAATCCGGCAATCGGTTGGCGCTCAATTCGAATTACTCTTGACAGACGTGCTTTGTTGCGCAGTCAAATGAAAGCTCTTTTGAAAGCTGCCGCAGGCAGGGAGCTTGATGTCATGTTTCCGATGATTTCTTCGTACCATGAGTTTATGGAGGCTAAAAAAACACTTCTTTTGGAATATGAAAAACAAAAGAAAAATGGTGAAAAATTACCCTCGAAGCTCAACATCGGACTGATGATTGAGGTTCCGTCGGGGATGTTTGAGTTAGATGAAATTCTAAAAGAGGCGGATTTTATTTCTGTGGGTACAAACGATTTAGCGCAGTTTGTTTTTGCGTGCGACAGAACAAATCCGCGTTTGGCCGACCGCTATGATGTGTTGTCCGCACCTTTCTTAAAGGTGATGAAAATCATTGCACAAAAAGCAAAAGAGCATCATGTTTTGTGTGGAGTTTGTGGCGAAATGGCAAGTGTTCCTGTTGAGGCGATGGCGTTGCTCGGTTTGGGTTATACGCGCCTTTCAAGCACAGGTTCTTCTTTTGCCTCCATCAAAAAAATGGTTCGAACGGCAAATATTTCGGAAATTACGGATTATGTTGAAAACCTTTTAAGGTCAAATCAAAAAACACTTCGCCCGCAATTATTTGCGTATGCTTATGATCACGGTATTGCAATTTAAGAAAAAGTGTGCTTTAATACTCAAAAATGTTTTGGAAAAGGGTATAACAGTGGAAGAACAAAAAGAAAAAACAGAAAATGCTTCCGAAGAAGCGACAACCGTCGGTATGTTCTTGAAATATACGCGTATGAAACAAAAAAAGTCTATTGAGGCTGTTTCAGATGCTTTATGTATTCGCAAAATTTATATTAAAGCCTTAGAAGAAGATGACTATGAAACATTGGCTCCTATTCCTTACGGTGTGGGTTTTGTTCGTTCTTATGCCTCTTATTTAGGCTTGAATGCGGAGCGCATTGCCCAAATATATAAAGAGCAAGCGTTGCCTCAAAAAGAAAAGCCGACGCCTGCTGTTGTCAAAAAACAGTCCGAAATGAATATGCCGACACGGCGCCAAATATATATTGGGCTGATAGCAATTGTTGCGATATATATTCTTTGGTTGTTGACCTCTTGGTTCAAGTCAGATGGAAAAAATGAGCCATCAAAGCAAGAGCAACCGCAAATTATTGAAGTCTTGCCGACAAATGAAGATGCGGGAGATTACATCTATAATCTTAATGAAGCAGATTTTTTAAATGTTGACACGAACAACGATAAAAGCGATTCGCTTGAAGAACAAATTCAAGTTGTTGATGGTGAGTACGCTGAAAATCCAAGTCCTTTGGCAACTAAAAGTCGCGTTGAAATCAAGGTTAAAGGCGATTCGTGGATAGAATTGAAAGATAAAGATAAAGTTTATTTGAGCGGCACTTATAAGAAAGGTTTTGAATACGCGGCACCGGATGTTTCCGGCCTGATTTTATCTGTCGGCAGATATTATAATGTCGATGTGTATATTGACGGACAGCTCACCAAAGTAGCAACGCCCAAAAAGCAAACAAAAATTGATTTAGATAAATTCATACAACATTAGATAATAGCAAATAAAAAGAATCGGTAGGCTTAAAGCCTTGCCGTTTCTTTTTTGCATAAGGAAAATAACATGACAAAGATACAAAATGTTCGAGGCACTTATGATTTATACGGCGAAGCCAAAAGAAAGGCGAAAAAAGTGATTGCCCTTGCCTCTCAAACAGTGGAAAAATATGGTTTTGAAGAAATTGAAACACCAATTTTTGAATTTACGGAAGTTTTTGCACGCAACTTAGGTGACACTTCAGATGTTGTCACCAAAGAAATGTATACCTTTCAAGATCGTGGCGGCGAGAGCCTGACTTTGCGTCCTGAGGGCACGGCAGGTATCGTTCGTTCGTTTATTTCGCAAGGTATGCAACAAAACTTGCCTGTCAAACTTTATTATACGGGACCAATGTTTCGTTATGAGCGTCCGCAAAAGGGCCGTCAGCGCCAATTCACGCAGTTCGGTGTAGAGATGCTCGGTGTTGAAACGCCGCAAGCTGATATTGAAGTGATATCCATGGCTTACCACTTTTTGGAAAGTTTAGGCTTAAACGATAGTGTTGTGGTTGAGATTAACTCTTTGGGTGACAAAGAAAGTCGAGATGCATATCGCGAAAAACTGGTGGGGTATTTGAAAACGCATATTGATGAGCTTTCAGCCGAAAGTCGTGAGCGATTGGAAAAAAATCCGCTTCGCGTTTTAGATTCGAAAGAAGATTGCGATAAATTCGTGGTTGAAAATGCACCGCTTTATTCTGACAACTTAAACGAGGCTTCCAAAAACTTTTTTAAGCAAGTTTTAGAAGGACTTGATTTGCTCGGCATACCATATCGTGTGAATGATCGTTTGGTGCGTGGCCTTGATTATTATTCGCACACGGTTTTTGAGCTGATAACCGACAAACTCGGCGCGCAGGGAACGGTTTTGGCAGGTGGTCGCTATGATGGACTGATTGAACAAATGGGGGGCGGCAATGTGCCCGGAATCGGTTGGGCATGCGGCGTCGAAAGGCTTTCAATGTTGCTTGATAAAGATGTAGATTTACCTCGTCCGGTTGCCGTTATTGAGGTTGGCGAAGACGTGCACGACACCTCGCTTCAAATATCCGACACTTTAAGAAGAGCAGGTTTCAGAGTTGAGCACCCTTATAGCGGAAACTTGAAAAAACGGATGATAAAAGCCAACAAAGCAAATGCATATTCGGCAGTGATTTTAGGCTCTGATGAGTTGTCAGCAGGCAATGTAACCTTAAAAAATCTGGATACCGGCGAACAGAGAGCTGTCAAACTTGCTGATTTAGTAAAGGAAATATAGAATGAATTTTGATGAAAAATTAAGTCAGGTAGTTTCGCGTTTTGATGAGGTCAATGCACTTTTGAGTGCTACCTCAAGTCCCGAAGAACTCGTCAAACTCAATAAGGAATTTGCCGCGCTTTCGCCTGTGGTGGAAATCATCAAAAAATATCAAACTTTCAAACAAAATATGAAAGAAGCCGAGGATATGGCGCAAGATGAAAGCCTTGATAAAGAAATGCGCGATATGGCGTATGAGGAATTTTATGCCTTAAAAGAACAGCTTCCTCAAATGGAGCACGAAATTAAAGTGGCACTCCTGCCCAAATCGGAAGATGATGAGAAAAACGCTATTTTGGAAGTTCGTGCGGGCACGGGTGGTGATGAAGCTGCTTTGTTTGCGGCGGTGCTGTTTGAAATGTATCAGCGCTACAGCCAAAAACAAGGTTGGAAATTTGAAGTTTTGGATGCCAATGAAAACGGTATCGGAGGCTATAAAGAAGCATCTGCCAAAATTACGGGCACAGATGTTTTTGCTAAATTAAAGTTTGAATCAGGAGCACATCGTGTTCAACGTGTGCCGGTGACCGAGTCTCAAGGCAGGGTACACACTTCGGCTGCAACGGTGGCGGTTTTGCCCGAAATTGAAGAGGTTGATTTATATATCAATCCGGCAGATTTGAAGGTTGATGTTTTCCGTGCATCGGGTGCGGGCGGACAACACGTGAACAAAACCGAATCTGCGATTCGCATCACCCATATTCCGACAGGTGTCGTGGTGCAGTGTCAAGATGAGCGTTCGCAGTTCAAAAACCGTGAAAAAGCAATGAATCACTTGCGCGCCAAGCTCTATGATATGCAAAAAGAAACGATTGACGCAAACTATTCCGAAAAGCGCAAATTACAAGTCGGTAGCGGCGATAGAAGTGAGCGTATCCGCACATATAACTATCCGCAAGGTCGCGTGACGGATCACCGCATCAATTTGACACTTTATAAGTTGGATGATGTTGTTTCGGGCGAGGCGTTGGGCGAAATCATAGATGCCCTCATCACCGAAGATCAAGCCGAACGTTTGGCAGAAATGGAATAAGGTTTCAAAACTTGAACTTTGAAAGGAATCTTCAAAATAAGGTTCCTTTTTTTCTTTACTTTTTGATTAAGATATGCCATAATCAAAAGCGTAACCAAAATGGTTGCGGTGTTTAACAGACACATTCATCGTTAAAACTCCTTGATGAGGAGTTGTCGAGATAAGCGTAAATTTACGTCGAATAAGGCAAACTGTACGATGACAGTTCTGTTAGCTCCTCCGTTTTGAAGTTTTCAAGATGGATTTTTTTTGATGGTTTAATAACAATAAAGGAATTTAATTTATGAAAAATAAAATATTTTTAAGCTTTTTAGGCGCAACAACCGCTTTATCCTTTCCTTGTTTCGCAGGTATAGAAGCTTCCGGAACTTGTGGATCCGAGTGCACATGGACATTAGATTCTGATGGAAATTTTGTTGCCAGTGGGACGGGTGCTTTTGAGTCTGGTGATGCAAATTTTTATAATAATATGGAAAATATCAAACATGTCTTTATTGAAGATGGTATTAGCAGTATATCAAATAGCGCTTTTTATTCTCCACACCATAAGGTTGAAATTGAAAGTTATGTTATTCCTGAAAGTGTAACATATATTGGTTCTCAAGCCCTTTGGAATAGCCATGACAGCAGTGTGCAACCTGTGATTTCCATAACACCAAACGATTCTCTTCAGATTGATATTATGGCTTTTAATAGCAATTACACAGTTCAATGCACCAAAGATATCAGTTCTTGTTCTCGTGTTTTTGAAGAGCCTGATGATACGCCATCATCATACACACAAATTGCCTCATTGCCAACGGCGCCAAATTCAGCATCCATAGGTAATAACTCTGGCGAACAAAGCCAATCGGCTCAAGGACAAAGCGGAAATACGGGTTCTGACAATAACACAGATATTGGCGGAAATGAAGGGAACATCGGTGACGAATCCCAAAGTGGCTCTGAAATAAGCAGTGGTGAAACACAAGGTGGCTCAAGCAATCAAAATGCCGATCATTCAGAGGCGGTAACACCTTCTTCACCATCTCATACAGTCAAGCGCATTTACACTGTCAAAGAAGCTGAGGCGCTGTCAAAAAAAACAGGCAATACTTTTCGTTTAAGATATAAATAAATATCCGATAAAAAAACGCCGCTTAAAACACGGCGTTTTTTTAATTTCTTATTGCAAAGGCGGAATATTGAGCTGAGCAATAGATCCCGGCCTTATTTTCACGCTTGAATAGCGCATATTTCCTGTTTCAATCACAAAACGTTGACGTCCGGTGAGCTGTGATGCCAAATCATAAAAATCGCGCCCGTTAAGCTCTTGCCTTTGAGGATTCATCACATATAAAACGCATCCTTGTGTTTTTTCGGCAACCCCGCAACGTGAGCGTCCTTTCGGCACTTCCGGATTGAGGACAACACCTTGCAATCCGTTTTGAACAACTTGTGATGAGCCGAGAAAGAACTTTCCGATGAGTAATCCGAAACATAAACAAGCAAGAGCTATCCACAAAACTTTTTTCTTTTCAATGCTGTCGTAAGTGTAAGTCGGATTTTCCTGATAAGGCGCATCATCATACGTGTATCCTTCGTCTTGAACATAATTCGGCACCGGTGTTTCACGATATTGCGGTTCTTGCTGAACATAAGGAAGATTAACCGGCTGAGCGGGAGCTTGCTGAACACTCTGAGGGGTTTCAACAACATTATTGCTTGCCATCTCTTGTGTGTAAGGTCCGGTGTGTTGTTTCGGACGCTTGATTTTTCTCATCCGTCTGCCACCGACCATAATTTCATTTTGCGAATCAAAATCAGCCATTTTTTAATTCTCCTTAAATATTATTTTTAATATCCTCAGTCGTTTTCATCGTCTTAATTAAACGAGGCACCATAAAGACAACAGTCTCGCTTTTCGGCTCTTTTTGACCGAATAATTCACCCGGCAAGCCGATAATCATAAAGTTTTCACCAAGCTTATTTTTCACCTTAAATTGTGTGATTTGTCCGTTTGTGGTTTCAAGTGTCACATCGGAGGTGATATAATTATTTTTTTCAACATTTGCTTTTGCCAAAACAGATAAGTCGGATTGCGGGCAACCCATTTGTCCGCATTTTCCAACATCAAAACGTGAAAGCCATAAATTAGGCACAACAAACTTGCCCTCCGAAACGGATTCAATGCTTGCTTTCGAGCCTAAAAAGCGTTGTAAGGTATTGATATTGATTTCATTTGTTGTTGTCAGCACACGCCCGATAACTCCGGTTTGTGCAGTCGTAATGGTGCCGAAATTAAATTCATCCAAAAGCGCTTTCCATTCCACATCACAACCGTCATAAGGCGTTATTTTGAACACATGGACGTCATAAGCAATTAAGGTCGGATTGCTTTCAAAATAATTGATAAGCTGTTTCATATTGCCTTTTAATTGCGTATCTGCATTAAATGTGATGGAATATTCTGCCCAGTTCGGTGTCATATCAGTCAACCCCGCACCGCGCAAAACATCTAAAAGCGCGAGCATAATCGGCCTTGTTTTCGGCACATAGACAACCTGTTCGGCTCTTCTTGATAAAGTCATCAGCTTTTTGTCGGCATCATAGTGATAGAAAATACCGGCTGCGTTGGTAATCATATTCACGACATCTGTGAGCTCACCCTTCAAATCTTCGCCTGAAATCGGGGCATAAGGTGCATCTTTTGCTGTTAAGGTAATGTCGGCTTCTTTTAAGAGTTTTGCTAAAGCATTTTCTGCCGGCATTGTTTCAAAGGTAAAACCGGTCACCTCCAAACGGGGCAAGTCGTCAGAAGGGTCAATCGGTTGAAGCTTGAAAGCCGTGTTGTTAAATGGTAAAGTCAAAATAAGCTGTTGGGTTTGCCAGTTCACATTGCAACGAAGAGGTGTTTCCAAATCCAAAGCGTTTGCGCCGTCAGGTGTGCGAATAGCGCTTTTGTTCAAAGGCATATCAAATTCGGCATTTTTTGCGGCGGTTTGCTGTTGCTCCGGCATGCTCAAAATTTTTTCTTCGGTTGATGTATAACTCACATGGCAGGCGCTTAAAAAGGTCAAGCCGATTAAAGTTGATAAAATAAATGTTTTATTTTCCATTTTTAGTCTCCGTGTCATCATCAAATGTTTCATAGACCGCATCAGGATTTTTCTTTTTGTTTTCTTCCAATAATTTATCCATCAAATCATCAATATTCATACCGGCACCGACGGTCGGATCGCTGGCTTTATCAATATCGCCCAAAGCCTCTTTCATTTTAGCGATTTCATTCGGATCCTGTTTTAGCATTTCGGGTGACGAGTTTTGCTCTAATTCCTGTTCATAAAGCGCTAAATTTTTTTCAAGTGCCGATACCCCACCGGCAATTTTCTTTTCCACATAAGGGTAGAGCGCTTGTTTAGATAAAATATATTCACCTGTTTCGCAAATTTCTTCTAAAACATCTAAAATATAAGAATAAAAAGGATATTCTTCCAAGGCAATATTGCCCATTCGAATACAACGTGCGGCAATACGAGATATTGTTCTGTCGTAATAGTCCCTCAAAACAAGATAATTGTCAATATACCAAAGATCTTCTTTGGTCACAACGTTTGCTTGCGCTTGCTCGTTCATTTTATTCTCCTATACAATCTTTTTATACAATAAATGAGAGTTATCCGTTTGTAAATGACTTTTTGTTCCTCTTGTTCTTATTTTTTCTTATTTTTGTTTTTGTTTTGCTCGTGTTTTTTCGGTGCTTTCGTGTCCGTTTCTTTGGCGGTTTCTTGAGCACTCATATCCGGCATTTTAACATCTTCATTAAGCAATTTTTCAAGATCATCAGTTGGGTATGTCGAATTGTCCTGACTGTCAAAATCACTAACATTTTCATCACCTGCGGCCAAAAATTGATCAAAAAGCTGGTCAATTTCATTAGAGTTGTCTTGGGCCGGATAATATTCATGTTCGGCAGGTGCGCTGTCGGCATATTCAAATTGTGGTTCATACACGATGTTTTGCCCATCATCATAAGCAAAATTTTGCTCTTGAGAATAGCCATCGGTATATCCTTCGACATTGCTTCCTTGAGCGTCATAGGTAGCGTATTCCATGTTTTGTGTTTGAGGATCATCATAAACAAAATTTTCATCTGCGGGCAATTGTTCGGCAAAAGAGATGTCTTGAGCGTTTGAATCTTCTGTCTCAGCATTTTCCGCATTTGAAGCTTGTGTATATTGTTTTAAGATATCAGCGCTTGACATTGCGGCACTTGCAACTTGCGGGGTAACTTGCTCGACGCTTTGAACTTCGTTCGATTCTTTAACAGGCATTTGAGCGGGTGTATTGAGAGGTTCTTTGACAGGTTCTTTGACAGGTTCTTCAAAATACTCCCATTCGGTGTCGGCGTCCGAGTTCGGTTCCTCATCAATCGGCTCTTCAACGTACTCCCATTCATCATCTGAAGTCTGATCATCAGCTTTTTCGTCATCAACATATTCCCAATCCCAATCGGCATCGTCGTTCCCGGCAATTTCATCGATTTGGGCATCTGCCGTTGTTTTAGCAACTGTAGGCTCGATATCGTCGGATTTACGGTCTTCTTTGAAAGAGGGTGTATCATCAATTTGGTTAAGTGCAACCGGAGCATCAGCAATGTCATCTAAAGAGACAGGTGTATTGTCAACATAAGGGAATGTATTTTGTTCGTCCGATTGTGCTGAAGCATTTTTATGTGAAAAGAGTTTTTTTGTAAAGCTGAAAAGTTTCGGCTTTGAAGTTTGGTTATCTTCTTTTGCTTGCAAAGTCTGTTCAACCGTCTGATCAGGAATCTCAGCTGAAGCCTCTCCGTTTGCTCCTTGGATTTTTTGCTCTGCCGGCATTTCAGAGGAAACAGAGCCTGAGGTGGCTTTTGTAAGTAAAACTTCTTTTAGAATATTTGCAATGTTTTCTTGAGATTGCAAAAAAGCAGAAGTTAAAGCTTTCATATCCTTTTCGTGCTTTTCCTCACTTTGGCGAAGCAGTTTTAAAACATTGTTAGAAATATTCACATTTCCACCCTGCGCATTATTTTGCTTTGTTTCTTCCTCCAGTTCCTCTTTCATTGATTTTTTTGTGTTTTTACTTTTTTTGCTTGAGGTATTCTTGTTGTTCGGCATTAAATCATCATACGATACAATACCTCTTTTTTCTTCCACTTCATTGATGTGTTCAAGCAAAACCGAACCACCGGGCAGTGTGCTGAGCAAAATACGAATATCAGATGGCAAAGCCAAAAGAGAGTCGTCAAACTCTTTTTGTCTGACCTTATTAAAAATATGAATTTGATGATAAATATTCAAATAACGCTGAGCAACGAGAAGGGGATCTTCTTCGTCTTTATGCTTTCCTCCGAATTCAGCGTTTTGGTTTAAATCATCCGCCATTTTTAATTTCCTCACAAGATATATTGATACATAATACCATTACAGCATTTTAATCAAGCAAGTGTAAATTTCAAGTTAATAAAATCAAAAAAAACACCGCAATATGCGGTGTTTTCTATGCTTATAAGTTAATCGAAACAATTTTATGTAATTTAGGCAAATCCTCACTAGTGATTTTAACCTTTTCATCGGGGTTAAAACGCAGGCCGTAAAACTGCCCGTGATCATCTTCTCTGATACTCAAGAGCATTGCCTCATTGTCTGAAACATAATAAAGCGCAATATCGCCAACACTGACCATATCTTGCGGATCGGCAAATAAAATTGCGCGGTTCGGTAAAAGCGACCCTAAACGACGCGTGCACAAATTAATACCGTAAGCATCGTGTTTGTTCATAAGTTGGAACGGGCAAACAACTTCTTTGGCTTCGTCATCATCCAAATCGATTAAAATATTTCCATCTTTACCGGCAATGCCATAGACCTTAATCATAGGCATTTCACCTGTGTAAATACCATACATAGAAACATGGCTTCCTTTAGGTGTTGCCAAAGATTTGTACTTTGCATCTGTTTTTTCCATAATTTCATCAAGTGCACCGGCCTCATTTAAGTTTTGAACTTCTTGCTTTAAGGCTTCCGGATCAAGCGAGAGTGCTTTGGCAATATTTTTAAATTCCTTATCCGAAACTTCACGTTGCCCCATTTCAATACGATGATAAACGGAAAGTGTCATATCTGCATTTTCGGCAACTTCAATCAAAGTCAAATCGCGGTCTGTCCTTAAGCGACGCAATGCTGCGCCCAAAACCTTTAATCCGGCATCCACATTGATACGATTTCGCCTTTCCTGTTCTCTGCGCCAAGCCTGCACGACTTCTTCTTTTGAATTTTGCTCATTCACATACAAATCTTGCAAAGAACAATCTGTTAATTCGGCAACAGAAATAAGCTGTTCTTGATTTAAGCGTCTGTAACCCTTTTCAATTTTCGAAACAGCAGATAAACTTACCCCCAAATGGTCAGCCAGTGCTTGCATTGACACACCTTTTCTTTTGCGTTGCAATCTGATCTGATTAGGGAAAATAATTTCTTCCATTTTGGCCTCTTCAATTCATTTAAAAAACTAAACTTATACTAAAAACTTTAGGCGAAAAAGCAAGACAAAAATGAAAAAATTAAACAATTTTTTTGGGCATTTTGTGCAAAATCGAACATTTATTTCAAATTTTCATGATGATGAACATGATCATTGTGTTCATTAATACGACGAGTCATATCAGTCTGTTGTGCCTCGAGTTCAGCTTTGCGCGCGTTCTGTGTTAGGGCCTTGTTATTAAGCTCCTCTCTGCGTTTTAAAAGGATTTCGCGTCTTTGAGGGGTTATATCCGAACGCACCATTTCTAACTCGATCGCATAAAGTTCTCTGTTGTGCTCGAGAATATGTAGATTATGTAGCTCAATTTCTGCTTTTAATTGATCTCGTTGTTGAGTCAACTGCTCAGCCTCGCGTCGATAATCATCAACTCTGTCGGCACTGTTTTGATTTAATGTGGCAATTTGAGGCATGCTTTGAGAAATGTCGGGTGCGTCAAGATTGTTCATATCAAAACCTTGATTACGACCTGTTTCAACTTGTTTGGCATGAAGCTGCCTGTCATATTCCCCAAAGCCCCACATGGCCTCATTTTCATCAACAGTATTTGAAAATTGCCCATGCTTGTTAATCAAATTGCTTTGCGATGAAAAGGCTCGGGTATGTTTGTTAAAACCATAAGAAGAAATGGCACTGCTGCCGGCTTCTTTCGAAACAACACGGCTCATGACACCATTGTCCACAATATGTGTGACATTGCCTTTGTTATCTTGCGTGTGCATCACAACAAGCATCTGATTGCCTCTTGTTTCGGTTGTCAAATGACTGACCGTTCCGTCAAGATTGCGTTGAACAATTGTTAATTTGCCGTTTTCAAACGAAATATCGCGTTTGAAAAACTTATTATTAAGTCTGATATTTCTGTCTTTCAAAATTTCATTTGCAATCGCCAAATTGATTTGCTCATCACTTAACGTTGAACCTTGTTTAATTTGCTCAATCATTTGCGTATTAAGGTTTCCATGCCTGTCGATTAAATATTTTGTAACATCAGGTCTGAAAGCAACATCTTGCTGTATCACTTCACCGGCAGCATTTTTAATTTCGCGGATAGAAATCAGATGATCTTTTGTGACACTTTGTGTTTTTCCGACAGTCGAACTCAAATCGCGCTCACGTTTAATTGCCGCACTGCTCGCAATGTCTTGCAACTTATTTTGCAGTTTTGAGCCGTTTGGT
Organism: Alphaproteobacteria bacterium; assembly: GCA_017475525.1. Taxonomy (GTDB): domain Bacteria; phylum Pseudomonadota; class Alphaproteobacteria; order RF32; family CAG-239; genus UBA1254. The sequence continues at coordinate 29,778 of JAFVFH010000020.1, forward strand.
AAAATTGCCTTTGAAACAGCACCTAAAGCTTCTGCTCGAAGAGAGGTTGTTGTGCGTGTCACATTCATTTGCCCGTTTGCATTATTAATCGACAGCATTTGCTTTTCGCCCAAAAGGAGGGGATTTCGATAAGATTTTTGCGCTGAAATCAATTTGCCACCCGCGTCATAAACGGTCGTCCCTCGTCTGTTTGAAATCGAAACACTTCCGTCCTCATTTGTTTTCATGGAAGCAATCACCTTGCCTTTAGAGTTCAAAAGCTGTTTTGTGCCGTCTTCTAAAGTTCGAACATTTTGGTTAGGATCATTGAAAAGCTCTCTGTATCTGTCATCATGTTTTTGGATCAAACCGACACGAGCATTATTGAGTTCTTTTCTTGCCCAATTATGCAGCTGCGTGCCGACTTTTTCACGCTCTTTGGTGTAACTCATCGTTCCATTGGCATTGATCATCACGCGCCTTGTAATTTTTTGCCCTAAAATATTGCGTGATCCGAATATACTGCGATTCATTTCATAGCCGATGGTTTCCCCATCATCGTTTGTGATGGCTTTGCCGTTGTTTTTCACCCAATCGCTTCTGAGTTGCCCGACTTTTCTTTTAAGCGGTGTGCCGATATAATGTTGCCCTACCATCTTGCCAAATTCAGCACCGCCTTTGGCAACACCCAAAACACCACCATGGCGTTTGCCGTCTTTACCTTTGCTTCCTAAAGCCACACGTTCGCCCGCTTGTGCAAAAAACGTTCCTGTTGATCGGCCGATTCCGAGCCCCGGTGCGCTGGCAAAATTGTCGGCAAGCTCTTTGGCGTTGTCTAAAAATACCCATCCGAGCAAGCATACCATCACAAGCTTTAAGCCGTTAACACTCCAAAAAGCCAGTCCGTGAATCGGGTCAATAATCGCCTCATAATCGGTGGCATAAGAATCGATTTCTTTCAAAAATCCGTCAACAACGGTGATAATAATGTATAAGACAATGCTCAAAAACACAAATTGGAAAATGGCGTTCATAAAGAAATTCCATATTGTTTTTAAATAGCCGGATGTGATTTTAAATGCCCAAGCCCCGATGGCGGCAGGAAGCAGCGCCGCAGCAATCGCCATGTTCAAAACGCAGTCAACCAAGCACCACGGAAACGCCAGAAGCAAAATCAGCCCCGCGGCAATCAAAAAATCTCCCGTCAAAACATAAGACAAATTCGGCAACAGATGCAAAAGCCATGATTTAATGTGCCACCCGACACATCGACATTCACGTCCGAAAGCCACAATACGCCATACACCGTCTTGCATGGCTTTCATTGAGCATAAAATATTTTGCCCCATCGAAACAGGCAAAGCGCCGGTTGCTTTGTCATCAAGCTCTTTTTCATAACCTTTCAAACCTTGCACATACGAAGCGGAAGATGAACATTGTTTTTCATTTCCCATCATCGCTTGAATATAGTTGTTCGCCGTGTCAAAAATCGGTGAAATGGTGAGCCTTAAAATTTGCGCATAACTGACCTTTAAGATAAGGATGACAACCAAAACTCTAAACGTCTGCACAAGCAATTCTTGGAGCATTTTTCCCGGCTTTTTAACCTCTAAAGCACTAACGTGCTTCAAAACAAACAATGCAATCCACAATGCAAATGCGACAATGACCACATTGACAATACTGTCTTTTAACGCATTATATGTTTTGAGCGCTAAAGAACTGGCCGTATTAAACAAAGTCTTAAAAAGCGGGCAGAAAAGACAAGTGTCATCAGGGAGCATAAAATTATGATAATCGCATTTTGTGTTATCTGCAATGCTCATTCCTTCCGAAGTGCTTGCCGCACCGGTGCTAACGCCGGCCGGCGGATCAACAACGGTTTTATTTTGCTTTGCATCTTCTGAAAGCTCGGTCCATTGGTTGGTATTTGTTTTGTTCAGACAATCGTGCACATCTTGTTGGCAACCGCCGCAAATGGTTTGAATATCATCGCAAAGAGGATCGACCATCGAGGCTTTGAGATTTGCGCCGTTTGCGTAAGGTCCGTGGTGAATTTCAAAGTGCAGGTGAGGGCCGTATGAATAACAATCACCTTTGTAAGCGGCTGTTGTTTTGTAGTCACAGTTTTTTCCGCCGACCGTATTTGAGCCGCCGACAAAACCGATAACATCACCTTTTTTGACACTTGAGCCCAACCCTTTTCCTTGAGCCCATGCGGAAAGGTGGTAATAAACGGTGTGATATTTCGGTGAGCATTGTCCGCTACCGCTGCTGCCTTGTGTGCATTGACATTGCCTTGTATGTTCAATAATAACCGAGCGTCCGCCGCCGCTTGCCCACCTTTGCTGAACAATTGTGCCATCTGCGGCAGCTGTAATAGGAGTCCCGACAGTTGCGGCATAGTCAGTTCCATAGTGGTTGCGAGGGGTCGGGTTACTTCCGGCACCATTTGCGCGATAACAGTTTGTTTCTGCAACTCTCGTTAATTTTGCAACAGGTATTGTATCAATACAAGAACCGGCTTGAGCATTGTTGTTCATCACACAATTCGGATCAACATCATAACGTGTGCCGGAAGGGCAGTTGTTTGGCAACTTACCGTCCACCATCTGACTTTTGAGTTCGCAGGCCTTAGAGCCGCAGTCTGCAAGTGCACAGCTCCTCGCACCACCGAAGCTTGCTTGTCCAAAGCCGTAACTGCTATTTGTTCCGAAGCCAAAATCAGCATAGGCAGGGTAAGCGCCAATCATAAAATAAGACGCGAAGAATAAACATCCGAAAAATAAATATATCACTCTTTTTTTAACCATGCTTTCTATTCCCATACTGCCTATTGTTTTTCCCATGATTCTAGCTCTACTTCTTTATTCTCGATGTTTTCGGCAAGCGGCTTGTTGTTTTGCATCGTTTGCCCTGTTTTTTCCAAAATAACACCGGGGATTTTCCATGTGTCTTTGAGGGCATCAGGTGCTTTCCACACGGCTTTTTGAATTTTTGTCGGCACTTTTTGAATATTGTAATAACCGCGTATAAAGGCATTCGGCACACCGACAACAGCCGAAGCTCCGAGTTTTGTGGCGCCGGCAACAGTGTTCACCAAACCTTTTCTTAAAGCTGTCGGTGCTTTTAAAACAGTCGATAAAAGCTGAGGAGTCGCTTTTGCGATGGTTGATACGGCATTAACACCTAATTTTCTTATATCACGGCGAATATGTTTGATACCGGCTTTAAATAAACCGTCATTTCTGTTTGAAGCTAATTTGCCCGTGTCAATGTTTTCTTTTTGTTTTTGTTGCCATTTTTGAATGGCATTTGTTGCTTTGTCGAGGTTGCCGGTAATTTTGTTGCGATACCAATTTGTCAGCTTTCCGCCGTTTGCAAATGTATCGGCAACTTTATTAACGCCCTTTTCAAAACTGTTTGTTTTAATGAGCGCGTCTTCTTTTTGTTTGTCAATCCGAGCAATCTTATCGGTCATGACACCGATGCTTGCTTTTCGGTTTTGATCAACGTTTTGAGCCCATTGTCCGGCACTCTGCACACCGCTTTTAACTTTTTGCAAATTTGCCGCCATTGCTCTGTATCGCGGATCGGTTGCCATCTTCTCATTGTGTTTCCTTTGCCTTTCGGCTTCTTTATCGGCACGGGCATTATCTTTTTGTTGCTGATATAAAGCCTCATTTTGTGCTATAGCATCATTGACGGGCGCCATTGCTTTATCATAAGCGCTTTGAATGGTTGTATCAATATGTTGGTTTTTAGAATCTCTTGAATTTCGAAATCTTTCTTTCAAAGCATCTCTGTTTTCTTTGCCTGCGGCAAGATTAGCCGCCGCAATACCGGCGCCATATTTTAAGTTGTTTGCGGCCTTGCTTAATCCCCCAAAGGCTGAAGTCACGGTGTGCGCAGCTTTAATGCCGATTTTTTCACCCATCTCTTTCGGGTTTCTCACAGCGCGTCCGATATTTCTAATACCGCTTGATAAACCTTCTTTAATGTCACTGTGATATTTTCCTTGCAGTAAATTCCCTGCTTTTTCCGTTACTTTTCCGGCTTGTGTTTTGGCAATATCATGCGCAAGCGAGGCCACCGGCTGAATAACTTTTTGTTTTGCAAAATCCAACGCTTGTGTTGCCAAATGGTGCATTGGCGATGCTCCACCGAAAGCTTTGTCCGGAAAGAACTTGTTGGCATAATCGTCAATAGCCGATCCGATGAGCTTAAAGCCAAATATCAAAGAAGTCACAATGAGCAAAAATGTGGGCGCGCCGAGAGAAAATGTTTCGGACACGTAGTCGGTGTTGTTTGTGGTGATGGCCTCAAAAATATCTTTCAATCCTCCAAGAGATTCAGAAAGCATTCCAAGCGTATAAGCCACCATAATCGCTAAAAACGGAAAAATCGCCGCGCTTTTTAAGAATATGGAAATCAAAATGGATAGCTTATCTTTTGTCTTGTCAAAAGGCCATAAAGCAATGCCGATAGGCATTAAAATAATGGCAAATCCGAGCTTAAATGAAATGTCAACCACATAAAAGCAAATGCTCAAAAGCATCATAAACCCGAAAAAGTAAATAACGGCACCGGTCAGCCAAACAGGAATATTCGGATAAGAAAACAATCTGACAGATCCGATTTGCGCACTGTTTTTACCGCCGCGGACGGCATGACACATCAAGGTATCTCCTAAAATCGAAACAAGCATGACACTGTTTGAAATTTGACGTGTTGTGTCATAAATACTGACTAAAACATCATCAGGAATAACTCCACCGCCCAGTCCGTCTGAAGCGGCTGATTTTATTGATGCGTTGCCTTTAATACGCTCGCAAATGGCATTGCGCTCATCTTGAGAGAGTTTTCTGCCATAGCTGCCGGCATAACTCTGACAAACAGGTACGCACAAACAAAACACCAAAACAATAATCATCAGGAAAGTCAATTTTTTCATTATTCTTGCCCCCCTGTCTTGAAATCATCAACGCTCATAGATAAACCGTCGGAAGAAATAACACCGCTGACATTTGCCGTGATTGTGTCAGCAATATCTGTGCCTGTTGTTATAATCGGCACTAAAGTATAGTGCAAAATCGTTTCCAATCCGGAATTTAAGATAACCATTGCCAAAATAACCTTGAAACATTGAACCAAAAATTGTTGTAACATTTGCATCGGTTCAATTGTTGCAAAAGAAGAAACATTTTTGAGCGCAAAGAGAGCAAGCCATATCATCATTCCGACGATTAAGATAGCGTTGCCGGCTTGTTTTGAAACATCATAGGCTTTCGCCGCCGCACGCACAAAAGCCGAAGTCAGTGTTTGCACAACAACACAGCCGTAACAGTTTGCGTATTTCACAAAATAGTTATAAACAACGCAGGTATCCTGATCCACATGTGCCGAGCTGACAAGCCCCCATAAATGGTTTGTCCATTGATCACCCTTCAATCCGCCGCTCATCGCAAGCTCACAATTTGAAGGAACGGATTGGCTTTGGCTGACACATTGGTATGTTTGAACTTTTGTTTTCACGGCGCCTCCGGTAAGCCCCATGACTATGATATTTCCGACCCCCTTTTTTGTATTCGTGCAACGAATGCACTTTTGCTTTGTCAGATTGCATTCAACTTCATTGTTATCTTTGTCATAACCGCACAAAATTTTCTGATCGTCAGGCATCAATCTTTCAGCTTGAGCAACATTTGCGCCAAAGAACAGGGCTAAAGCAAAGAGATATAGAAAAACATTTTTCATTTTTACGATCTCCCTGCCATTTTGTTAATTTTGTCTTGAGCTTTTATGCGTGCTTCTCTGAGGCGTTGAACGGTCGGATTATCGGCAACAATTTTACCCAATCCGCCGGTAACGGCAGAAAACACCTTCTTTGCCGTCCATGCCGCAAATTTTGCAATACGCTCTTGAAATTTTGTGTTGCCCCCTCCGCCAACCAAAGCATTGGCAAGCGAAACGGCAATACCGCAAGTCTTTAAGATTAAAAATGCAATCAAAATAAGCGATAGAGGCATAACCCCAAATTCGTAGTAATGCTCACGCGTGCCGAACAAATCCGCATTATCAACCAAAATATATTGCATTGCAAGCAACGCCATGGCAATCAATACGCCGATAAAGGCCAGTATTGCGGCTGAATTCAAAATCGATTCGAAACCGACTTTGACCCATTTTCGGCTGAATTTGAAAGGAAACGCCAAAATAAAGCAAGGCAATAAAATCACCATGATGTTCATTCTGAAAATGCTATCAATCATATAAAAGACAAAAGCCACCTTCACAATTGCAAAAACAGCAAACAATATCAATCCGCACAAAGCCGAAGAAAGCGAACCCATCGTCATCAAAAATGTGCTGAGCTTAAAGCCGATGTGCATTCTGTCGCTCGTTGCGCAAGTCAGACATTGCATCAAATCAGACGGTCCGCTCGGAAAACTTCCCAAATCAGATTGAATCTTAACCGTTTCAAGTGGTGGCGCCTTGCAAACCAAAGAATTGGTATAAACAATGCAAAATCCGTCTTTCACTTCGCCGCTCGGATCGCCCAAAAAGATGCCTTCGGCGTCTATATTTCCGCCACCAGTCAGCGAGTTTAAAACCAAACTGCCATATTCCAAAAAGGCATAATAAAATGGAAAAATCAGTTTGTTTAAAACAAAAAGCAAAAATGTTGTGGAAGAAGCAAGTAATCCGCATACCAGACAAACAAAAGCCATTTTGAATATCTCTGTCCAAACCTCAGCAGGTTTTTCTTCCACCACGGAACTGACGTGTTTCAAAAGCCTTAATGAAAGCCATATGGCAAATGCCACCATCATAAACGGCATAGCGCTTTTGGAAACTTTCGGATATGCTTTTAATGAAGAAGCGGACATAGCATCATAAAAAGTTGATAAAAGCTCAGCCTGCCAGCAAGAACGTTGCTCTTCATCCAAATCACTTTCTTCCCCGGTCAGTCCCTCATCAATAACGGTCACTTTGCTTTTGTCGCCGACCGAACATGAACAAAGGGCAAAAACGGTGCATAGAACGAGTAGCATCGTTTTGAAGGCTTTGAGTATGTCAGCATCAAAAAACTTCATTTGTTAAAACCTTATTATGGATTCCCGTTCGGATTGCTTTGTGAACCGCCGCCGAATTTCGATCTGAGGCTATCGTTCCAACCGTTAACCTTATCTTTCATGCCTTGTACAGCGCCGCTTGCCCCCGTAATTTTGCCTGCGGTCTTAATACCGGCGCCTGCCACTTTCTTAGCACCTTGTGCAGCCAGACCGCCTAAATGTCCGCCAATGCTGTTAGAAGCTGTCGGCCCGCTTGTAGACGAAACTTTGTTGGCAAGTTCGCCGACCTGTCCGACAAGCTTAAATGCAAAAATACAACAAGCAATCAAAACCAAGAATTTCGTGCCGTCTAAACTCATCATATCTTTTAATGTCGAAACTTCATCGCCGTTTAAGGCGGCTTCTATTTCTGCCTTCCCTCCTTCACCGCCGGTCAAAGATTGAGAAATCAATTCGGCGGTAAAGCTGATAACAAGCCCCATCATCACAAAGTTGAAAAAGGTATTCATAAAGATATCCCAACCGGCTTTCACATATTTTGCCGTGACCTTAAAAGGCCAACAAGCAATCAAAAACGGTAAAAGCGTGCAAAAGATGCCGAAACGAACAACATTATCGAGCAAATAAAAGCAACAGGCAAGTGCAATTCCCCATCCGAAAGCATAGCAGATAAGACCTTCAAGGAGCATCGAAACATCGGGTAAATGGAGTGCCGGAGATGCACTGTTAACAGAGGTACATATGAGCGCCCCGCCAATGGCAGGAAGTTCAGCCGCCGAATTGCTGAAAAGCTTAATTGTCCCCAAAACTTGAGCAAGCAGATTTTGAGAAATAACGCCTTTAGGAATAGTGCTTTCGGCAGCTTGTGCATAACCTTGTAAATCTGATAAAAGTTGAGAGTCGATAATTGTCAGACCAAACTCCAATCCGGCCTGCATCAACGGATTGATAACGTAATTGTATACATAAACGGAGTTCGTTAAAAGCAATGCCGCTACCAATACCTTAAAAGCTTGTATGATAATACCTTGCAAATATTTGCCGACATCTTGTTTTGTCACGGCACTGACGGCAAGCAAGGTCTGATAAGCAATAAAAAGCGCCATCACAACAATAATCACGTTTCTGAAACTTCCGGCCAGAGCACTAAAAGACATTGTTGCCATAGATTGATCGGTTTTGAGAATAACACTGAAAACAGGGCAAAGCAGGCAATCTAAAGGACCGCTTCCGCCCTTTATTTCAGCATATCTGGAAGGCAACGGCTTACACCCTTTCATTGCGCCGCTTGCAGCGTTACCTTTCTCGTCTGTTTCAACGCATTTTTGAGAACCGTCCGAATCGGCATAGCAAGCCTGTCCGGCATGAGCGGGCACTCCGTAAAAATAAAAAATGCCGCATAAAATAAGGACGATGACTTTGAAAAATTGACTAAACTTATTTTTTTTCATCTTGCTTATCCTTATTTTGAAAAGGGTTGCCTAAAATTTTCCATGCGATTGCGAAAACAATAATTAAAACTGCTAAACCGATATAATATAAAGTAGGACTTGCCATCAACTCAAAAACACCGAAATGTATTGCGCACATAACAGCGGCAAAGAGTAATATTGTAATCACAACCGACTTCATATCTTTTCCTCTATCATACATTATTATAACACAAATTGAAAGCAAAATATGTTACAATATTTTTAAAGTTTTATTCAAAATGTTCCTTTATCTAAAAAGCGCAGACATTGCTCAACCACTTTAGGATTGTCAAAAATATTCAGCTGCGAGTTGGAAATACGGACGCGGTGAGGTGAAAAATCATCTTCCGTCAAATCTCCCGGAACCTTAATTCCTTCATAACGTTTGATAAACGGCTTTAAAATTTTATCTTTATATGTTTCGCAAAATACCAATCCTAAAGGAATATTCATCGGCAATTTCGGAATCTTATGCACACTCACGGGGGCGCATTCCTTTAATGCCGGTCCGAAAATCCATGTTAAAATTTTTGAATGAGCCATGGCGGCACAGGCATCGCTTCCGATATTGGTCGGATTTACGTTGACAATTTTGCCGATTTTAAATTTTTTGTTCCATGCAAAACTTGTGTTGAGCAAATATCTTAAAAGTAAACAGCTTGTTCCTTTTGTAACAAAAGAAACTTCATCAACATCTTCGGTATGTGTCAAAAAGAAATCAAGCTGATCCAGATGTGCTTTGATAGATTTTCGTGTTGAAGGATAATTAATGGCTGCGACATGATAACCCTGCTTTTCTAAGGCTCTCCAAAGAGACTTGAAGGTATTTTTGCTCTCACCCAATCCATGAAGTAAAATCACAAGACGCCCGCTTTGTCTTGGAATCTCAAACACCTCAATGAGACGCACAAAAGCCTCTCGACACTCTTCAAAAGTTCCCGTTGCCCTGCAAATATCCCAATTATCAAGCAAACGATATTTGCGTGTCCGAAAGTGTCGTTGGATTCGCCACTTCTGATAATAAAAAACATCTTCCCAAAATTGCGTACCGCCTAATGTAAAAAAATGTAATCCCATAAAAACCCCCGAATATCTAATTTGTCACCGCCATTTGATTTGGAATAGCCGTAATGGTTATTCTTGATTTATTGTCGCCTTCCGACTCAATAAGAATTTGTAAAGCACGATTATCTCTGAAATAAGTCATTTGACTTATCCGTGTGCGTACCACGGCAATTTCCATCCAGCGCAGTTTAGGCATTTCAGAAATATAGAAGTCGAAAATTCGATTCGCATTATATGGTGCTGAATATGCCACGCTGCCAATCCAGTTTTCGCCGCTTCCAAGAGCTTTGGTCTCGTTCAAATCCAAATAAGCACTTTGCGGAAAAGGAATGTCCGGAAAATTAGCAAATGCGGGCGGTATTTCAGAGCCGTCAGTTCCGTTAAGTTCTAAAGGCTTGTTTGCACACGCCGAGGTCAGTATTGCGAGAATCGCACATATCATAAGTCTTTTCATAAGTCTTTTTTTCATTTTTTTGTTGCTTTCTTTAAACTTTAATAAAGCAATTATAAAGACTTAAAGTTAATAAAAAGAAAATAAAAGCATATTTAAAATAAAAATAAAAGCCTTAAAAAACAAAGACCTATTTTAAAACTTCAAAAAAAAATGAAAAATTTTTAAAAAAGGTGTTGACAAAGGAAGAGTGATGGTTTATAAGCACACTCACCGACGCGGAGGGGGGGATACTCAAGAAGCGACGGAGTTATAGAAGAGAGTAGATAAGAAGAGGGTATACAGGCAGCAAACGAGATGATGTCTGTATATTAAGGAACCTAGAGAAAATTCTTTATGAGTAATATATAGGCAGGATTAGATAATCAA
>JAFVFH010000002.1 GCA_017475525.1 Alphaproteobacteria bacterium
AAAATGCAAGCATTATTTTTTATTTTTTTAACAAAATGCCGATATATCAAAGAAAGTATATCTAAAGACATAATGGACAAAGGCTCACAAATGATATATTATCTAAAATAGAAAGATTAAACTGTTTATGAAAAACGGTGGTTCGTTTTTCAGCACTTATCAAAAATAAGTGAACAAACTTGATTAAAATTTTTGGAAAGGAAAAAAACATGAAAAACAATCAAAACGGTCGTTCAATGGTTGAAATGCTCGGCGTTTTAGCTATTATCGGTGTGTTATCTGCAGGTGGTTTGGCTGGCTATTCAAAAGCTATGTTCAAACACAAATTGAACAACACAATAGACCAACTCACAATGTTAGTGACTAACATCCGCACGATGTATGGCACGCAAGACAACTATACAAACTTATCAGCAAAACAAGCTATCAGTTTAGGTATTATTCCTGCGACAATGAAAAATGGTGCTTCTGCTTTGCTTAACCCGTTTAAGGGTGCGGTAGCAATTGAACCGTTTAAGGCAGATAAAGATGGAAAATTAGATGCGTCCGGATTTAAGGTGACTTATTCGGGTTTGCCAAGAGAAGCTTGTATTGCAATCGCAACTGCTGATTGGGGTTCAGGTGCAGGCTCAGGCTTTATCGGTGTGACTGCCGGTGGGAAATCTACAGCCGCAACAGTCGGTGTTGCTAGAGAAGGTGAACCGTTGCAAGTTTCTGAAGCTATTGATGGTTGTACATCAGATCAATCTTCTGTTGAATTGCGCTTCTACTAATTTCATTTTCAAAGATTTTTTTAAGTTGTAATCTAAAAAAGAGTGTGCATGAGAAATCATGCACGCTTTTTTTGGGGGGGTAAGGAAGCGGCGTATGTGTGCTTAATGGCACAACGCCGGCTTTGGGATCCTTGGACGAGGTGATGCGCCGCACAGCGCAAGGGATGACACTAAAAGGGTGACGCGAAAGCACAGCGCAAGGGATGACACTAAAAGGGTGACGCGAAAGCGCACTATGAGGGATGACAGGAAAAAAGGCTCTTTTGTTGTCACCCTCTCCAAACCTCCCCCCTCTGAAGCGTTCATTCTGAACGCAAGGGGGAGGATTCAATAAAGTCACCCCCTCCATACCTCCCCCCCTCTGTTTCGCGCCAAAGGCGCTGAGGGGGAGGATTCAATAAAGTCACCCCCTCCATACCTCCCCCCTCTGTTTCGCGCCAAAGGCGCTGAGGGGGAGGATTCAATAAAGCCACCCCCTCCATACCTCCCCCCTCTGTTTCGCGCCAAAGGCGCTGAGGGGGAGGATTCAATAAAGACACCCCCACCGTACCTCCCCCCTCTGAAGCGTTCATTCTGAACGCAAGGGGGAGGATTCAATAAAGTCACACTCTTCAAACCTTCCCTTTTCTGGGGGAGGATTCAATAAAGTCACCCTCTCCAGCCCCCCCCTTCTCGGGGAGGAGTTAATAAAGTGGCAGAAAAAAAGAACAATGAATTTTATTTAAGATATGTTAATCTTTTAAGATTATGTTAGACTATAACAGATTTCCGATTTTTTGATAAGTTGGGGATTTGATGGCGTTGATGTTAGACTTTTAAAAATAAAATGTGTAACATAACAGGCATAAATAAGGAAGGAATTTGAATATGTTAAAGAAATTCGTTTTGGGACTTGGTATTCTTCTCGTTTCAAGTTGCGGATCGTATTATGAGCCGGAACCGGTCGGTATCGGTAAAGATGTCAATGAATTAAAGCTTTCGCCTTGTGCTTGCATTGAGGTTGAGCTCATCAAAGAACTGCCGGATTGGTTCGTCGCAACAATATAGGATAAAACAATGGCTGATCAATTAGGCGTTAACAATATCAATCAAAGGCTCATCGGCTCGCAAAGACCGCGCAGACCGCAGGGGTCTGCTCATCCGCATGCGTCAGATACGGTTGTTGTTAATGCTTCCGAAAAACGCTATTTGTGGACGGCGCGCGCGTTTGCGGTGATTGTGGCAATCAGTTTGTGTTGCAATTTGGTTTTGTTGCTCGCTATTTCGCAACTTGTGCCGCTTTATCGCGTGGAGCCGTTTTTGCTCACGTTTGAAAATAAAGAAGAGCAGGTTTATGATATTCAACCGCTTGAGGGTATGATTGATCGAAAAGCCATTACGGAAGTTTTTGTGCGCGAATATGTTTTGTTAAGATCCGCTTTTGTGAATGATGTAAAAGAGATGGAAGCGCGTTGGATGCCGGGCAGTTCGTTGCAAGAAATGTCGTCGCCTGCCGTTTATCAGGCTTTTTTGGACAAGACGGCAAAGCGCGCACTTGATATTATTAGGACAAAAGGCCTGACCAGAGTTGTTCGGATTATGACAATCAATGAGTTAGGTCGGGGATTGTGGCAGGTTGAATACGAAACACGTGATATGTATCCGGATTCAACGGCGCCTCAAATAGACTATTGGACCGCGTCGCTTAGGGTGACTTATCGTAAGAAAACGGTTAAATACGGCGAAAGACTGAACAACCCGATCGGTTTTACCGTGACGGCTTATTCGCTTTCGCATAATAAGGTTGACTAGAAAAAAGGAAAACGCAAATGAAACGTTATTTGTTAGGTGTGTTGTTGGGTTTGAGTTTGTCGGTTTATGGGGCTCGTGTTCAGGCGCAAGCCACAACAGGCAGTTTGGATCAAAGCGCTAATCAGTCGCAAGGTCAATATCAGCCGATGAACTTGGATTATGCCGGTATGGGATCGCTCGGTATGTTGCAGAGCGCATGGCTCGATCCGTTGCAAAATTTGGGCGAAGGACAAACAAAGCCGGCTTATTCGAAATATTACTGGTCACCGGATTTGGTTTTGCCCGTGCGCGTGAGAACAGGTATGTTGACGCTTATCAATTTTCCGGAATGGGAACTCTTGGAAAATGTTTATATCGGCGATGAGAGCACATTTAACGGTGAAATCACCGGTCCGAACACGCTGCTCTTATATCCGGCGCCGGGGTCGACAACGGTGGGTGTTGATACGAATGTGATGGTGTTTGGCAGATCGGGTAACAAATATGTGTTTTATGTCAGAAGTGAAGGGGTCAACACCGAAAGACTGACAAACTCGGTGATTGATATTGAGGTTGTTGACGATCAAAAAAAAACAATAGGTTCAGGTAGCGGAAGTGGTAGCGGTATCGGCGGTAGGCTGAATGCAAGCGCCTATGGCGGTGCGGGCAATAAATCCGTTGATTCGACTTTTACGCGCCGTTATCAAAAAGAAGACTGGATTCAAAGTATTCCGCTTGATCCGGCACAGATGAAGTTTGATGTGGAAGTTTATGTGCCGAATCCGGAAGATGTGGTGATTGCTCCGGAAAGAGTTTGGCGTGATGACATTTTTACATATATCGATTTGGGCGAAAAAGCGCTCAATATGGTTCAGCGCCCGATTGTGACGCTTATTGTCGAGCGTGTGGAAACACCGGTCGGTTTCAGAGCCAAAGGCCCGAACAACAGGTTGATTGTGGTTGAAGGTGTGGGCGATATGGTGCTTCGAAACGGTAAGAGAATCGTTTGTTTGAAGTTGCGCAGAGCCGATGACAGCGGCATATATAATATTCATGCCGATACAAATGATTGGGATGTTCCCGCACCGCTTCCGGACGGTAAAAACGGCTCGGGAAAAGACTCAAAAGTCCAAGGCTTTGAATTAACGGGCGGAACGGTTGATCAAAGATCCGCAAATATGTGGAAGACTCCTTCCGATCCGACGCTTGTCGGGGAATATGATATCAATGTCGGTGCAAACGGCGAATTGATTGTGCCCGAATATGCGTTTGCAAACGGCGGCAGTGCCGCAAATGCGAATATGAACGGATATCGCACAATGCACAAACTTCAACCGGGACAAAACAAGGTCAATATGCCGGATATGCTTTCGGGATATAAATATGGCGTCGGTTTTGAGGGCGAAGGCGCCGCAAGTATTTCGGTTGAGCTCGGAACAGATGCCGATGTTTCTAATTTGGAGAACTTGTGGAGTGAATTGTCAAGAAAATACGGCTCCGTTTTGAAAGGTTATCAACCGTTTTATTCTGTTGATGCACCGGCAGACGGACAGGGCAAAGAGTTGTTCCACTTGAGAATAGGGCCTGTCGATTCGATTGATACAGGTGATGAAATTTGCAGCCAACTCGGTAGAAACGGCGTTTTCTGCAGTGTGATAAGGATTCAATAAGACAAGGTTAAGCCGATGAGTAAAGAACCGTTACAACTGACACATTCCGAACATTATGTTCGAAAAACAAACCGTATTATTTTATTTATCGGTATTGTTTCTTTTGTTGCGTTTTTATTCGGGCTTATTTTGTTGTTTTCAAGCAGGGCACCGCAAGATGAATATCAAGAGCCCGTGTTTACGGCAGATGATGATGTGTTAAATGAGGAACTTGATACCAATAATCTGATTTCCAATGAAATTGAGTTTGATACGATTGAAACATCGGAGGTGCCGATTACGACAACGCCGAATCCTGTTAATATGGGACAAGTCGTTTTGGGCACGGAAGCCAAAAATGTTTTGACAATAGGCACAAACGGCAAGGCTGCTATTCGGATTGTTTCGGTTAAGCTCGCAGAGCCGCCTTTTGACGGATTTGTTTATCAGGACAACTGCACGAGTTCCGAACTCAGGGGAAACCAAACATGCAATGTTGTGATGTCTTGGACGCCGGTTGTGGCAGGAAATGTGCAAAATAATTTTATTATTTCTTGGCACGAAACAAATTTAAGCGCTCAAAATGCAAAAGCGCAGAAAGTTCCGGTTGAAGGAAACGCCATCACCAAAGAAGAGTGCAATTTTTGCGAGGCGGGGGCAAATGTGCTTGCATCTGTTGACGGTGAGGATATTAACAAAAGGCAGGTGGCTTATGGTCCTGACGGGCACGAAATCGGTTTTGTTGATGCGGACGGCTATGTCTATAATGGTGCAGGGCAAGTTATCGGACGCGTCAATTCTGACGGATTGGTTGTTGATAATGACGGAAATATTATCGGAGTTGCCGGTAATAAAAAACTGATTTATGATGACAACGGAAAGGTTATCGGTTTTGTTTCAAACAACGGAACGGCTTTTGACACGCAAGGTAATGTGATCGGCAAGATGCTTGCTGACGGGACGGTCGTTGACGCAAACGGCAACAGTATCGGCAAAGCGATTGATGCAGGGCTTGTTTTTGATGAAAACGGCAATGTCATCGGCAGAGTTGTTGATGACGGGACGGTGGTTGATGCGGAGGGTAACGTTATCGGGCGTTTGAATGAGAACGGAACGGTTGTGGATTTGAACGGGCGTGTTATCGGGCGCGTGAGCCAAGCCGGTAAAACGGTTGTTGATGATGAAGGTAAAGCGCTTGGTGTTGTTTTGCCGGATAATTCAATCATTGATGAAAACGGCAATATTGTCGGCAGAGTCGATGAAAACGGTGATATGTTTGATGTGGAACATCGGATTATCGGCTCAATCGGAAATGAAAGGCGAATGGCTTACGACGAAAACGGCAATGTCATCGGCTATGTTGATGAAAACGGTGCGGTCATTGATGAAAACGGCAATATGATCGGCCGTGTGATGGAAGACGGGCGAGTGGTTAATCTCTCGGGAGAAGTCATCGGTCGAAGCGGTGAAAGGCCGATTTATGATGAAAACGGTCGGGTTGTCGGGTTTGTGGATAAAGACGGCAACGCCGTTAATTTGAAAGGCGAAAAAATCGGTTCCGTTTCGGCAGATGATATGATTGTCGATTCTGACGGTCGGGTCATCGGAAAGGTTGAAAAACAAAAAGTCTATGACAACCAAGGCAATGTGATCGGTTATGTCGATGAAAACGGCAATGTGCTTGATGACAACGGCAATGTGATCGGCAAAGTCCAAGCGGACGGAACGGTTGTCAACGACAAAGGGGAAGTGATTGGCAGAAAGGCTTCGGAGGTTGTTTTTGACAAAGATGGCAAGGTGCTCGGGTTTGTCAATAAAGACGGGACGGTTGTCGATTTTGAAGGTCGTCTCATCGGCAGAGCACAAGCGGACGGAACGGTTGTCAACGACAAAGGAGAAATCATCGGTCGGCGCGGTGAACATCCGGTTTATGATGACAACGGCAATGCCATCGGGTTTTTAGATAAAGACGGACAAATCACCGGCTTAAACGGAGAAATTGTCGGCCGTCAGGTCGGCGCAGGTGCGGTTATCGGCAGTGACGGAAAAATGATAGGACAAGCACCTCAAGAGCTGATTTATAATGACAAAGGTGAGGCGATCGGATATGTAAGGCCGGACGGGACGGTCGTCGATTTTAAGGGCAATGTGATCGGCAAAGCTCAGGCAGACGGAACGGTTGTTGACGACAAAGGCAGAATAATCGGCAAAAAATCTGGTCAAAATGTAAAAAAATCACGGGCGGCGTATGATGATAACGGTCAACTCATCGGCTATGTTGATGACAACGGCAATGTTGTGGATTTGAACGGGCGTGTTTTAGGCAAAATGTTGCCGGACGGAACTCTTATTGATGAAAATGGAAACATCATCGGCAAAGCAGGCGATGTCATTAATTTTGTGACAGACGAAACCGGCAAAATTATCGGATATATTAATGACAAAGGGGAAATAATCAATAATGCCGGAGAAGTTGTCGGAAAAGTAGATGAGAAAGGCAATCTGATTGTTGATGAAATGGTCAGAAAAGGGTCCGTTGTGAAGACGGGGCTCATCGCTCTCACCCCATCGGGCAAAATTTTGGGCAAGATTGATTCGACAGGCGATGTGAAAAATACCAGAGATCAGGTTGTCGGGCGTATTTTGCCAAACGGTTTGATTAAAGATTTGAATGGTTCGAAAATTATTGCCAAAGGTGTTGAAGGCGGTTTGATTGTTGGCTGGGGATGTTCACATGTCGGTATTTTGGATCACGAAGGTGTGTTGGTCAACGGCGTTTTAAATGAAAGCTATCGGATTTATCCTGATGGCGGTGTTTATAATGAAAACGGACGTTTCTTGGGCGCCGTTTTGCAAAAAGGCAAGGTTTTGGACGATGAATGCAACGAGATTGGGTTTGTTGACGGTGCCGGCCTTGTTTACGGACCAAGAAAGGCGTATGTCGGTTGTGTTAATCCGGACGGGCGTGTTTTAAGCGCTGAGGGTGAAATTGTCGGAAAGGTGGCAAAATATCAGGTTGCCATTAACAGTTCGGGGCATATTATCGGGCATTTGAATATGAACGGTAATATTGTCAGCGGTATGCTTTCAAAAGTCGGATGTGCAGATTTTTACGGCGATGTTTTCAATGAAAACGGGGCTTATGTCGGCAGGTTAAGCGACGGATATTATGCGTTTGATTTGACAGGTAAGCTCTTAGGGATTTTAAGCGATGACGGGAAATTGAATTTGCCGCAATATCCGGGTGCTCGTATTCTTTTACACAAATATATTGTTAATGCACAGAACAGAATCATCGGTGTGGTTTTGCCGGAACGAAATGTCATGATGAATGCAAACATGGAATTGTTAGGACATTTGTTTGCAGATGGTTATGTTTATACGGACAACGGTGCGCCGATTGAGAAAATACATGGCGACGGACTGAGTTTTTATGATGGTGTTATCGGACGACTTTTGCCCAAAGGAACGGTGATTGATGAAAGCGGCGAAGCAAAAGGTTTTGTTGACTTTGACGGGCAAGTTGTCGGTCGGTTCGGTGAAATTTTGGGACGTATTGACACATTGGGCCGTTGGTTTGATTCGAACGGAAAATATATGGGCGGTGTTGTCAAACAAGGGCCGGCTATTTCGTATGATGGGTCGTATTTGGGGTATGTCAATGCGATGGGCAATGTTATCAATCTCAAAGGGGAAATAATCGGGCACGAGATGCCGGACAGGTTAATCAAAAATCTCAAGGGCGAAGTTGTCGGTGAGGTGATTGAAGAAAGCATTTTGACGGATTTATTCGGCAACTATGCGGCATATATGAATGAAAACGGCGAGATTTTGAATATGATCGGAAAAACGGTTTCTGCTATTTTGCCGGGTGGTCAGACCGACAAAAATATGAGCGTTTTGAAGAAAGGAACCGTGATTAATTTTAACGGCGAAGTGATTGGTGCGGTTTTGCCAAATGCTGATGTGATCGGGCAGAAAAATTCGAAAATCGGGAAGGTTTATCAGGACGGAAAAGTGTTAAACGAAGAAGGTCGCTTAATCGGTGAGGTGCTTGGCGGAGATATTGTCATCGGCAGTGATGACAAGGTGTTTGGTTTTGTGGCGTTTGACGGTTCTGTTCGTGCAAGCGATAACAGAAAAATCGGTCGGGTGCTTTCGGGCTCGCTTGTTATTGACAACCAAAATAATATTATCGGCAGGACTTTCAAGCTCGGGGCGTCCGTTCTTTCAAATGACGGAAAATATTTAGGATATTTGAGCTATGATGGAACGGTAAAAAATCTCAAAGGTGAAAATATCGGCTATTTGAAGAGCAACGGATCCTTTGTGGATAAAGATAAAAATGTGGCAGGATATGCTCTGCAAGAAGTTGCTGAGAATCGGAGGAACTAATGAAATGATGAAAATATTCAAATATTTGATGTTCGGGTTGGCGGGGTTTGTTTTGACATCAAACGTCGCAACCGCACAAGATATTACGGCTGTCGATTTTAAGGGCGATGTCATCGGTAAGGTTATTCCGGACGGAACGGCAATCAATTTCAACAATGAAATTATCGGCCAATTAACGGCTGACGGCTTTTTGATCAGCGGTAAAGGAAATATTATCGGCGGTGTTGTGCCGCAAGGGTTTGCCGTTTCAAACGATCATAAGTATTTGGGTAAGGTTTCGAGCGACGGACGTGTGCGTCTTCCGTCGGGAAAAGTTGCGGGAAAGGTTTTGCCAAGCGGATTGGTTGTTGATGAATTATACAATGTTGTCGGGGCTGTTTTATCAACCGGAATTGTTTATAATGATTTAGGCAATGCAGTTGGCAGGCTTGCGGGCAATGGCGCATATGTTAATTTTGAAGGTCAAAACCTTGGTTTTGTTTCGCCTTCGGGTTATGCTTATAAGCAAACAGATGCAGGCTATGTTTTGGACGGAAAGTTGCTGTCGAGCAAGATGGTTGTTTCACTCAGCGGTGAGTTCATCGGCAGTGTGGCGCCGGGTGGTCAGGTTGTGAACTTTGACGGGGCCGTTATCGGCAAACTGCATGCAAATGGTTATGTCTATGATAATTTGAACAAAATCATCGGGCGGACGGTCAAATCTGCTTATGCCTTTGATGATAAAGGAAGTTATTTAGGCTTTGTCAGCTACAACGGCGAAGTGATGGACAAAGGAAAGGTTGTGGCAAAGCTTCGTGCGGATAACAGAATTGCGGATTTGAACGGAAAAGTTATCGGATATGTTGTCGATATGAATGCGGTTGCATTGAGCGCAAACGGCAAATATTTAGGATATCTCGCACCAAACGGCGAGGTATTAAAGGGTCCGGAAGTTGTAGGCAACCTCGGGGTGCACGGATTGGTCTTTGGCGCAAACGGTGATGTTTTGGGACAGATTGCAGAGCATGGTCCGATTTTTGACCACTTGGGAAACATTCGGGCAGAAGCGATGCCGAACGGTTATGCTGTTTCAACGGAAGGTTCCGTTTTAGGATTTATGAAAGGCTCAAGCGCATTTGATAATGCAGGGTTTATGCTTGGAAAAGTGATGTCGCCGGCTTTGGTGATGAACTCAAAGCAGGATATCTTGGGTATGACCGGTATCGATTCGGATTTTGTGTTGGGTAGCCAAAAATTTAAGGTTTCACCGTTGGGCTTTGTTTGGACGGCAGATAATGTGCTGGCAGGTAATGTGGCTTCAATGGATCCGATTTACGCAGAAAACGGCACATTGCTCGGCTTTGTTGATGTAAACGGGGTTGTCGATGCCAAAGGTTTTGAAAATTTAAGCCTTAAAAATAATGGCGCGGTGATTGATGAAAAAAATGATATTCAAGGCAGGCAAATTAAAGCTTCGTGGGCGGTTCCAGAAGACAAAAACAGCAAATTAAGGCTTTCGAATACAAATGTGTTGTATGACGCAAGCGGAAAAGAAAAGGCCAAAATTTTGCCCGAATATGAAATTGTCGGGGTGGGCGCTGATGTGTTGATGCCTGTGATCGGCTATGCCGGTTTGGCATCGGAAACGGTTTTGGGTGTGCGCGGAGATTTGATCGGATATGTTGATGAAACAGGAAGTGTTTTAAGTGCCGGTAAAGAGGTTGGTAAAATTGTTTCAGATGGCATTGCTTTAAGTAATAAAAATATTTATTTGGGACAAATTTCTCCGTTCAAACCGGTTGTCAATGATAATTGTGATGTGTTGGGTGTTGTTTCGCCTCGCGGAGAAGTTCGTTCCGGCAGAGACAACGCAATCGGCAAAGTTTTGCTGAGTGGGGAGGTTATCTCCGAAGTGGGACAAAGTGTCGGGCATTTAGCATTGAACGGACCGGTTTACGGGTTTGATGGTTCGATGATAGGTGTTGCCAACGAAAAAGGACAGGTTGCAGATGATGCCGGACAAGTTTTGGGCTGTTTGGACGCTGATGGTCGATTATATGAAGACGGCACAATTTTTAAGGGTCACGTATTTGACAACGCAATGGTGATGGATTTTGAAAACAATATAATCGGGCGTGTGAATTTCAAAAACCAATTCATCAATAATGATGGCGAAGTTGCAGGATATTTAAGTCCTGACGGAACGGTTGTGAACGAAAAAAACAAAAATCTCGGATTGATTTTCAAATATAAGGTTGCATTTGACAGAGATAATAATTTTATCGGGTATGTGACACCGGACGGAAAAGTCCTTAATGATAAAAATGAGATTTTCGGTTTGGTGACAAATGACGGTTTGATTGTTTCAAAAAGCAAAGCTGTCGGATATGCTTTGTATGATTTGTATGTTTATGATGAAAACGGCCATGCCATCGGTTATTTAACCAAAAACGGGACGGTGATGAGTTTTAGCGGGCAGAATCTCGGCAAGGCAGACAGGGGTTTTTTGGTTTCAAAAGAGGGCAGGCTCATTGCTCGCGGTAAGAGAGATTATTTTGTCAGAGACAAACAAAACGCCGTCATAGGTGAAATTTTGCTCTCAAATAAGGTTATGGCTCATGACGGGAAATTGATTGCAACCGTTTCAAACAACGGTGATGTGCGCGATGAGAGCGGCAAGATGCTCGGATCTGCCAAACCGTTGCAATTTTATGTTATAAAAGAAGGACAAGCACCCGCTTGGGCAAGACAGCCTCAAGGCGGTATTCAGGTTGAGCCGGTGAAAGTGCCGGATCAAGGAGATGATACACCGTTAAATTCGTATGACCAAAAAGTGATTGGAGTTGTTTTATCCCCTGACGGTAATTATTTAGGTAAATTGCTTGAATCAAGAGATGTGATTTCTGATGCAGGTGAAATCATCGGTCATGAAGAAAATGGTGTTGTTTCGGATAAAAACGGGCAAATTATCGGTGTGGTTGAGGAAAATCAGGAAAGTAAGCCGGCTGATGATAAGTCTAAGACATCAGGACTGTCAAATAATATGTTTTTGCCGCCCGATGCATACAGCACATCAGAACAGCCGACAAATTTAGGCCCCGGTGGCGGACATGGACCCGGAGAAAGGTATGATCCGATGCGTTCTTACATTTTATCTCAGGCACAAAATGCAAGAGTAGGCGATGTGCGGGTTGGAAAATTGACTTCAAATGTGAAAAAATCTTCGTTTGACGGGTATCAGGATAACTGGGACAATGCTTCATATTCGTTGTCTTCATGGCGTGTGGATATGAGTGAAATGATTTTGGCTGATAAGCCGATTCCGGCTGTCCTTGCCAGAACGATTATGGATGGTTCTGCCGGTTCGGGGGTCCCGATTACGGCAATTGTCGAACGCAATGTTTATGCTGAAGACGGCAGGGTAATTGTTATTCCGGCCGGTAGCCGCGTGATGGGCGAATCGAGCGGTATGAGCGGCGGCGGAAACAGCGGAGGAGCTGTAAGAGTGAACATCACATGGACAAGATTGATTAAGCCGGACGGATCCGCTTTTGAGTTTGCAGAGGCTTTAACAGGTGACGCGCAGGGCCGCGCCGGTGCTTTGGGATACTTGGATGAGCAACTTTTGAAACGCTATACGTTGCCTTTAGCCACCGATTTGATGACAAATGCGCTTGCATATGCTATTCCGGGTGGAAAGACTACCACATCTTCCGAAGGGTCTTCGACGCAGGACAGCCGTGCGGCTGCAGCTGAGCAAATCAGGCAAAGTTTCTTAAACGATATGAATCAAATCTTTCAGGATATTTTGCAACGTAAGACGGATATTGAGGCGGTGACTTATGTGCCGGCCGGAACGCGTTTGATTATTTATCCGAAAGTTGACTTATGGCTCAGAACAAGAGCAAGGGAAGATTCGGAAGATTACGCAAAGAATATTATGAAAAAACCGGAAGTTTTGATTGATGATACAGATCCGATGGGAAGTATCCATGGCAAAGGAACCCCTCAGGGGGCTTCAGGCACAAGTAGCGAGCCATCTGCATCATCAAAGGTTGTGTATAGCGGTGAAAATACCGGTGTTCAGCCGACGCCTTTGATTGATGATGGGGCACTTAATCGCAAACGTGAGCAACAACGGCGTCAACAGATGGGAATGATTCCGCCGCCGCCTTCGACAACGACGACATCGGGCGGATCTTCTAACAATCAATCCAGCTCAGAGGCAGCGCTCTTTTAGAAAGGAATAAATATGAGTTCATTTACGGTTTTGGAATCTGTTTTGCGCCCGCTTTCTTATTGGTATAATCAAGACAATATCGAGGAAGTAGCCATCAATCACGCAGGACAGGTTTGGCTGAGGCTTCGAGGAAAACGCGCATTTCCGTGGGTGGTGTATGAAGATGAGAAGCTTTCAAAAGAATATTTAACCGATTTGCTCTATATTGTGGCAAATACATATGAACTACCGTTTGATCCTGTTTCGGGCTCGCCGCTTGTGTTTACGGAATTGCCGGGCGGACACCGCTTTTCGGCTGTTTCGGGCAAAAATGTGATGTATGATGAAAACGATTTAACGGGCGGTGTGGCATTGACCATTCGTGTGCACAGCGAAGATGTTGCCTTCGGGCTTGCCGATTATGGTTTGTCGCAAGGAAAGGCTTTACACAAAATCAATCCGTTAAAAGATATTAAGGATCCGGAAGATCCGTATGAAAGACTTTTGTTATCCATTAAGCGCGGTGATCATATTTTAGTCAGCGGTGCAACGGCAACCGGTAAGACAACGTTTTTGAACAACCTCTTAAAGATTTTAGATATTCACAAACGTATCATCACGATTGAAGATACGCGCGAGCTTTTGGTGCCGCACCCGAACAGGGTTCATTTGGTTCTCTCACGTACGGAGCAAACCAACCAGATGGATTATGCTAAAGTGATTGACCTTGTGGTGCGTTTTACGCCTGATGCCATCATCGGCGGTGAAATTTCAACATCAAATGCCGGTGCACTTTGGGAGCTGATGGGATCCGGCCATGACAACTGTTTGGCAACCATTCATGCTGAAAGTTCCGAAGCGGCTTATCAGGCCTTTACAGATCGTATTTTGCACACCTATCCCGCGATTGACAGAGCAAAAACAATCGAGGAAATGCGTCATAAGTTGCGTGTGGTGCAAATAAACAGAGACGGGAACTTGCGCGCCATCACTGAAATCACTTAAAAAACACGCGTATAATGGCAACATGGTCGTTCAATGGTCGAAATGCTCGGCGTTTTGGCTATTATCGGTGTGTTGTCTGCAGGTGGTTTGGCAGGCTATTCAAAAGCTATGTTCAAACACAAATTAAACAACACAATAGATCAAATCACAATGCTTGTCACCAACATCCGCACGATGTATGGCACGCAAGACAGCTATAATGGTATTGGCACAACAATTGACAAGTTGGGCATTATTCCGGCTGCGATGGAAACATCTGCCAGTAAATTGGTCAACCCGTTCAAAGGGACTGTGACAATTACTTCTTCACCTGCCGCAGAGGGTAGAGATGACACAGCATTTGTTGTGACATACAATGGTCTTCCGACGGAGGCATGTATTGCTCTTGCAACCGCAGATTGGGGTAGAGGCGCAGGCTCAGGCTTTATCGCTGTTGGCGCAGGTGATACGATGTGGCTGGCATTGAAACTCGCTATACCGGTGCAGACGAAGGCACAGTCTATACTATGTCTGAAGCTCTCGCTGAAGGTGTTTGCGATAGCGATGTGAACTCAGTTGCATTGAAGTTCTATTAATTTCCATTTTCAAAAATTTTTTTCAAGTTTGTAAACCAACCAGCCACACATTCTCGGATGTGCGGTTTTCCTTTAATTTAAGAAGCGGCGTATGTGCAATTAAAAAGGGATATAAAAAAATAATTCTTAAGACCCCTTGACCTCACTTCGTTCGGAGGGGTGACTTTTAAATGTTTTTTTCTAATTCGTAGACCCCTGGACGCACTCGGCTTTCAGCCTCGGCGAGGGGTGACTCTTTTGTTTGTTTTTTTATGCGGAAGCGGCGTATGTGCGCCGTAGGCGCGACGCCGGCTTTGAGATCCCTTGATGCGCTGATGCGCCGCACAGCGCAAGGGATGACAATAAAAATGAAGGGCAAACAAGAGGTAAAAAAAGATGATATTATGGATTTAGCTTCAAGCTTAAAACGCCGACAGGCAGGGAATCGGTTATCGGGTCTTCATCTTCAAACCCAAGGAGAAGTTTGTTTTCTTTTAACAAACTTGTCGGAATCAAAATTGTTTTTGAAACGGGTTGAGGGTCTTTATTTGTGACAACAATCGTGTCAACGATTTGTCCGTTTGCCACAACTTTTATACGGCGCTTGTTTTTTGAAGCAATCATCGTCTTAAATTTAAGATTTACGGTCAGCGTTTTCGCTTGAGTTTGAGGCAGGCTGAATGATAACTCGCTTAAAAATGAGATGTTTAATACATCGTTTGAATAGGTTGCAAAGCGGCTGATGTCATCCGAAGTTGCGAGTTCTAAACCGAAAGGGGCGTACAGATGATATGAGGGGTCGGATTTGATTTTAACCGTTTCAAACGAATCGTAAACTTTTGATGATTTTAAGAGTTCCGTTTCAAGTTTATAACCCTTTTTTTCAAGTAAAGTCGGATTCTCCTGCAAAAGCGAACGGCCCAAACCGAACCCGTTTGAACCAAAGTTGATACCAAGAGCATTCAAAACAGTCGGGGCGATATCAAGCGTTGTAAATGCCGTATGCGGTTTTTTATTAAAAACGGGGGAGGGATTTAGGATAAAGTTCACGATTTTTCGATTTTTTTCTTTTGGATAAAGGCTGTTGTTTCCCGTTTCAATATGATCGCCCAAAACAACAACGGTCGTGTTTGAATAAAAGGGTTGTTCTTTGAGCCAATTTAAAAATTTTGCAAGCATGGTATCGGCACAGCGGACAATATCTTCTTTATCAGAAGATGTGCCGGCGCAGGATCGACTTAAATGATAGTCCGGCGTGTGGGTATCAAGCGTGATAAAACCTAAAGCAAAAGGTTTATCCGATCGGCTCAAATTGAGGAGCTCAAGTTTGACCATTTCATAGAGCGCATCATCGCTGTAGCCTGAAAAAGCCCCCTTATTTTGTTCTAAGGGATAAGACGGATATTTTTGTTCAAGCTCGATTTTGCCCATCACGCTTTGAAAACCATGTGAGGAAAAAAAGAGTTTTGCTTTTGCAAAATCTATATCTGCCCCCTTCATAAACACCGTTTCATAGCCGTTTTTCTCAAGAATTTCAGGATAGCAAATAAGACCGGCAAGAAAGTTTTGGTAAGCCGCTGATCCTTTCAGAATTGACTGCTTATAAGGCACGGCGCATAAACTTTCAACCATGGCGGCGGCTGTGAAATCTTGACGCGGAAGTTGATGAAAGCCTTCAAAAGACAGGTTGCTTTTCATCTCGGCATAAATATGAGGAATAAGATTTGAGCTCAGGTTCTTTGACACGGCATAGTTTTCTTCCATCGATTCCAAATAAACAATAACAAGATTTCTTTTTTGATTTAAGAATGTGTATGTGAGATTTTGGGGGAATATATACTCTTTTTCGTATAGTTCGGTGCGGATGTTTTTGTGAAAAATGTATGAAAAAATGCCGATTTCATACAGGCAAAATACAAGACAAAATGCGCCGATTGAAACAAGATATCTGTTTTTTTTGATGAAAAAAGAACACGCGACGGCGCTGACAGCACCTAAAACAGCACTAATAACATAGCCTGAAAGGAGTTTGTCGGAAACCTCGGTAATGCCGTCTGAAAGGTTGACTAAGATTTGCTCAATATAAACATCGCCCCAAATATGTTTCGTTTGTATCAAAACAAAAAGGCAGATGAATGAGATGATAAAAAAGATAAGACTTGAGATGTTGTTGAAGCTTTCTTTCATAGAAGTTCTTTCATTTTTTGAATAATGTTTTCAAACATTTGAGAGGTTAAGACGCCGGTGTTGATGTTATAGCGTGAGGTGTGATAGGAATTGAGTAAAACAAGATTGTGATTTTCTAAAAAATGTGTCGCGCCGTGGGCAAATTTGAAGGCAGAGAGTTTGTAGCCGAGTGCGCTTAAAACGGCATTGTGCGCAACTAAGCCTAAACTCAGGATGATTTTTAAGTTTGGCATGGATTTGATTTCATCTATCAAAAAAGGGCGGCAGTTCTTGAGCTCATCGCCTGTGACCTTGTTTTGAGGAGGGACACATCTTACGGCGTTTGTGACACGCACGTTTTTCAGCTCAAATCCGTCGTTTTTGATTTTGCCGTAGTTGCCGGTTGCAAAATTAAATTTTTTTAAGGCAGGATATAAAATATCGCCGGCGTAGTCGTTTGTGAACGGACGATTTGTTTGGTTGGCACCGTTCAAGCCGGGAGCCAATCCGACCACCAAAATTTGAGCTTCAAGCGCGCCGAAAGATTGAACGGGAGCATTGTGATAGCTCGGAAATTTTTGGCGATTTTGAAGCCGAAAGGCAAGCAAGCGCACGCATTTGGCACAATTTATATCCGGGTTGCAAAAAGGCATTAGTTTTCTCCTATGAATTTTGTATAGCATAAATTTTTTTTATCCGCACTATTTAAAATCCAATTTTGCAGAATATATAGCTTCATGAACTTTAGGATTAATTCAACACAACTATTTATAAATAGGAGTATATTTAATATGAAAAAAACATTATTACTTGCCGGTGTTGCCAGTGTGTTTGCTTTTCAGGCTCATGCCGGTTATTGGACAGATGTTTACAATGAAATGAAGCCGTATATCGGCGTTGACTATATCTACAGCAATGCAAAATTCGGTGGTCCGGCAAAAGATATGAAAGACAGCTATCATTCACCTTCAATCAATTTGGGTGCCCGTATGTATGGCTATTGGGGGTTGGAGGCTTTTTATCAGCAATCTTTCAAAGAAAAGAAATCTGTTGACGGTGAGAGACATTCAGCCGAATTTTTAGCATACGGTGTTGATTGGTATGGCTACGCTCCTGTCGGTTGCAGTCAATTTAATTTGTTGGGCTCGCTTGGTCTTGCAAACTATCGTTTTGATTTCAGATATCCTGACATTGCCTCAAAATCACAAAACAGAATCGGTTATCGTGCCGGCATCGGTATGCAATATGATTTCAATGAACATTTTGCTATGCGCGTGATGGGCAGATACACCTATCTCGGCATGAACCGCGTTAATAACTTAAAAGAAGTGACCGCAGGTTTTCGTTACATGTTCTAAAATTTAGAGTTTGTATAGCAGGCTATCTAAAGCCAAAATTTAAGAAAAAGTGTCCACATGTACCAATATCTACACTGTGGTACTTTTTCTTAAATTTTAACTTTATCTAACCAACTCTCCAAACTTTTTTTGGGGCTAAATGTTTGTTCTTATACTAAATTTTGCTCGTATTGAAAGCTGCTCTATTCGCACTATTCTTCGCATTTTTTTGCGTATATCAGCGCATTTAGAGCAGAAATTCAAACAGCTCCTCTGGTTCTTTTAGAGGAAATTCTTTTTTTCCTTGCAAAAATAGAAAAAATAAGCTAAAATATACTTATCGTTTGGAATCAAACGACTGGTGTCTAAACAACACAATTATCGCATCGCTCCTTTTTAAGAGGAGTTTCTGAACTAAGCACTACGTGACGAATAAGGAAGACTGTGCGATAACAGTTGTTTAGCTCCTCCATTTTGAATTTCGGTGATTTGAAGTGGATTTTTTTGGGTAACTATTTTTGACGGGAGAAAAATGATGAGAATATCAACTTTTATCAGCGCATTGCTTGTTTCAACAGCAATTGTTTCAGCCGCTTCAGCCGCGGATTATAATTATGACGCGCAAGGCAGACTTGTTGAACAAGTGAACAATGACGGCTCAAAGACGGTTTATACATATAATCAGGAAACAGGGGCAAAAGAAAAAGAAACAACTTATCGTGCAGATAATTCGGTTTCTTCGGTTAAGGAATATGATCAAAGCGGAAAAAACGTTGTTAAAGCGACAAATTATCGCGCAGATGAAAACAATACGGTTTCTTCGGTGAGGGAATATCACCCCGGAACATCAACAACAAAGACATATACGGAATATCGTGCGGATGGAACAATGTCATCTCAACAGCAAAATAATAACAAAGGCACGACCGTTTCAAATTTATCATACGCGGCGGATGGAACGACGATTTCAAGCGGTTCTAAAACAACGTATAATACCGATGGCACGGTGGATAAAAGAGAAACATATTCTAACGGTTCAAGTTATGTTTCCGAACAATATCAATATGACAACGGAAAAGTCACATCTTATACAGCTTATAACAGTAACGGTAGCACGAATGCAAGCTCAAGCTACACGATAGATTATGATTATTATACAGATGGTACTTTAAAATCACAAACTCAAACAAATGGCAAAAATGTTGTCACTAATTTGTCAACATATGCAGAAAATGGCACCCTTTTGGAACAAACAAGATATTCGACATCCGGTAACGGCAAACCGGTAGAACAGAAAATATACAACGAAGATGGACAAATTCTATCTTCTTTGAAAGCATATTGGTCTGATGGTACTGGTACGACGACTCACGAATATACGTATGGTGATGGAACACGTACTGAAGTTAGTAAATATTATGTGGTGGACGGCAGATATTATAGAACAGAAACACAAGAAACCGTTTATGGCGAAGATGGGCAAGCGGTATCAAGCATAACCTATAGTGGGACAAATACAAACAATCCTTCAAACATAAAATCCGGTTGGTCAATTGATGAAGATGGTGCAAGAAGATATTATAATGAAGGTGGCACAAGTTATGTGACGGAATCAGGAACTTATGATATGCCAAACGGGCAGACGGCAACCTCGAAAATCACAACAACGGGTCTTGATGGCAAAGAGACCGTGACCTATCAGGGATATTCAATGCTTCAAGGTCAACCTCTTGATGATATGGCAATTGATATGGAAGGTTTCCGCGTGACATGGGATGCAGATGGTAAAATCGTGGGTTTGGCCGGGCATACGCTATACGGCGAAGATATGACCCCCGTTTATGAAAACGGTAAGCTTGTCAGCGCAAGTTCTTCAAACGCTACGGGAACGGAATATTATAATCAAGATGCCGGATATGAGCAAATGTGGGGTGAGCATTATAACCAGTGGACAGGTGAATATGAATGGGGTGAATATTATGAATATACCGGAACAGGTGCCTACACTGAATGGGGCAGCTATGTCGGCGAACCATATTCCGTAACGACTTATGATGAGCGCACGATGACCCCTCAATATAATGAAGCCGGACAAATCGTCGGTTATCAGGTTATGTATGCCGAGACGAGAGAAACCAATTATGAACAATGGGGTGAAACTTTTAAGGATTCCAGTAATTATCAAGGTAGCGGTTTAGTTTACACACTGGATGAAAATGGCAATATCATTGAACTGAGAGGGACATATTTACATCCAGATGGTTGGCAACTGGGTTCGTCTGCTACGAACTTTGAAAATGGGGAGCTTGTCGGATATACAGGCTACTATCCTGATGGCAGTGTGAAATACAAAGAAATAAAGAATGAGAACGATTCTTTTGATTACTATGCATATGATGAAAATGGCAATCTTTTATATACAAAGATTCAGGGTGGCAAAGACGAATATGGCAATGATGTTACGCTTTGTTATGATGCAAGCGGTGCGTTTGATGCAAGTTGCAGCCAGTATTATACATATGATGATTATGGCAACAAAATCGGGTATTATAGCAACGGAACGCTTGCCAATACGTATAATTGGGCGAGCCCGAGCTGGCAACAAGATATCTTAGATGCCGAAGCGGCGGCAGAGGCTGAGCGAATTGCAGCCGAACAAGCAGCCGAAGCGGCAAGACTTGCCGAAGAGCAAGCGGCGCAGGCGGCAGAAGAAGCCAGAATCGCGGCGGCACGTGCGGAAGCTGAGGCAAGAGAGCGTGAAAGAATGCTTCGTATGAAACGTATCTATACGATTGAAGAAGCGTCAGCTCTTTCAAAAGACACAGGCAACACGATTAGGCTGAGATACAGATAATCAAGCCACCCCCTCCAAACCTCCCCCCTCTTATCCGCACCAAAGGTGCTAAGGGGGAGGATTAGAGGGAGAAGTAAAGACCCTTTTTTCTCCTGTTGCGGTCGTTGTTTTTTATAAACAGCGGCCGCTTTTTTTATGAGGCGTTTGTATAATGGCTGTTTTTTTTTATTTTTTATAACCAAATTTTAAGAAAAAGCATCTTAAATAGACTCTGATTATTGCTTTTTTAGGGAAAAAAATGAACAGGTTTTGGCATACATTATCTAAAATAAAAAGTTCATCGGGCTTTTTTATGGTGCTCGTTTTGGTGACGCTTTATTTTAGTTTTTATGCCGTGCGCGGGGAAAGAGGTTTGCTCAAATATATGGCTTTGAGCAAAGAAGTTGCCGAGGCGCATGATTTAGAAGCAAAATATGCCAAAGAAAAAGACGAATGGACAGATAAGGTCAAAAGATTGTCTTCGGAAAGTTTGGATCTTGATATGCTTGATGTTCAGGCGCGTCTTGTGTTGAATATGGTCGGTGAAAAAGAGTTCGTTATTTTAGACTCTGATTTAGATGAATAAAAAAAGCTTTCTTTTTAAAAAAAATCTGCTATACTCCGCTTTTAATGAGGTGCGCTTTGTTAAAGCGGCATTTTAGAAGTTTTCGGAATTTTATATGAGAAAAACGGCACATAAAATTAAAATAAAAAAACCGCGCAAGATACACTATCAACCCTCTGCGCCGCTCTTTTCGGCCAAAGAAATTATTTTCAGAAGCGGCGGACGTGCGAAGGTTTTTAATATTTCCTCCAAAATGCAAATTTTTGCGTTGCTTGTTGTTTTGCTTATCGGCGTTTGGAGCGGTGTTTCTTATCATATGTATCATAAATCGGACAAATTGAAATGGAAGCTTGATTCCGCAAGGACGGCTTATGCCGATTTGATGAGCGATTTTGTGGCTGTGCATAAAAATATTAATTCAATGTTTGCATTGATTGCCGATGAAGATATGGAAGATGGTTCGCTTTCGGCTCTTAATCGCTATAATGAACAAGCACAGGTTGTTGAAGCAAAAATTCAAGAGATGAGGGAAAACGAAGGTTGGCTTCAAAAAGAAAGTGTGGATGATAAAATGACGGTCAGTGACGCTATTCTCGAAAGAGACAGGGCGTTGGCTGACCGTAATGTGCTTTTGCAGAAAATAAGAGAGTTGGAATTAAGTGTGCAAAAGTTGGAGGTTTCCGAAATGGAAATCTTGAATAAAGTGGAAAAAATTTCAGCTTCGGAAGCTAAGAAAATTAAAGATGCCATTGCAGATATCAACAAGTCTATCAAAAAGCAAAAACAATATTTTAATCCGCTCGCGGGGGGAAAGAAAAGCAGTTCGGGCGGTGTTTTTGAACCGGCGCCGGAGGTTGATAATAAAGAACTTTCCGGCAAAATGGAAGATGTTTTTTCGCAAATTGACGATTTGGAATATTATCGCGGAGTGATGAAATCGGTGCCGATTGGAAAACCGGTTTGGAAGTATAGTGTCAGTTCTCCTTTTGGCAGAAGGTCTGATCCTTTTAAGAAAAAATCGGCAACACATAAAGGGGTTGACTTGGCCTCAAATAAGGGTAATATTGTCAAAGTCATGGCAAACGGCAAAGTTGTGAGAAACGAGTGGGTGAACGGGTATGGCAACTTTGTCGAAATCGATCATGGAAACGGCTTTAGAACGAAATATGCCCATTTGAACAAATCTTATGTTGTAAAAGGGCAAGAGGTAAAACAAGGTGATGAAATTGCCGAGGTTGGGTCAACCGGACGCTCGACAGGCCCGCATTTGCATTATGAGGTGCTTTATAACGGGGTTAATGTTGATCCGATGGCGTTTATCACAGCATTAAAAGAGTGAGAGGAATTTAATATGAGATTTCGCAGAATGTTATATTTAAAAATTGCGCGGATGAGCAGAGGTTCAAATACACCGGTACCAAGTATTATCAGTTTCGGTACAAGGATTAAAGGCAATATTTTAAGCGGTGATGTGATACATATTGACGGAACAATTGAGGGCAACATCATGTGTGAGGAGCTGATTATCGGCTCTAAGGGCCATGTTTATGGACAGATTAAAGCCAAAAATTTGAGTATTTACGGTTTCCTACAAGGTTCGTCCGAGGCTGAAAATGTGATTATTACGAAAGGCGCACGTGTGATCGGAGATATTGTGCACCAATCCATTGCCGTTGAGCCGGGGGCGATTATTGACGGACGCTGTATCAGAGCGCAAAAAAATGACACAAAAACCGAAAGTGCCAAAACGGTGCAAATGCCTGCGCACAAGGAAAAAGAATCAGCTTAAAAAATGGCAAAAAAGGTTTCAAAATCGGATTTTATTTCGAAAGGGCAGGTGGCTTTCAATCGCCGTGCCCATTTTGATTATGCAATTGATGAAACTTTTGTTGCGGGTCTTGCCTTAAGCGGAACAGAAGTGAAGTCTTTGCGCTTAGGACATGCACAAATCAATGAGGCGTATGGGATAGAAAAAGACGGCGAACTTTATATTTCTCAAATGTATATTGCCGAATATGCCAATAAAGGTTATGAAAGCCATCCTGAAAAACGCGATCGCAAATTGTTGCTCACAAAACGCGAAATAATCAAAATTATCAACGCCTTACAAAAAAAAGGATCGACACTTGTTGCCATCAAACTCTTTTTTGATGACCACGGCAGAGCTAAATTGGAAATCGGCTTGGGGCGCGGCAAGAAGATATATGACAAGCGCGAATCGATAAAGGATAGGGACTGGCAACGCGATAAAATGCGTATAAAACGCATATAATAAATCATCTAAAGCAAAAATTTCGAGGGTGGAAAAATTTACGTAACTTTATGTACGCTCAAATTTTCATCTTTCTTTTTTTTTTCTACTCATGCACGCTATCTGAGCATTTTCAAAAAGCCATATAGATGATTTTGTTTTTTTTGCTTGCAAATATAAAAAAAATATGAGATAATTCTAACTGGATAAAGAAGGTTGCTTTTTTATTAAGTGTCTTGATAGGGCACGGGGCTTTCCAAAGCCTTTCTACAACAGACAGCGAAAGGATAACGCTGTGAAAAGTGCTATCTTTTAATTTTTTAAAAGAAGCACACATTATCCCCGATTTTGGTTCGGGGAGCCTATGGCGAATGTTCAAGGATTTTCCTAAAGGTCATGGGAGTCATTTTCTGTTGTATGATTTTGGAACTCTCCGACCGCTCTTTTAAGATGCGGTTTTTTTGATTAGAATAATTTATTATCACCCTCTCCTGACCTCTCCTTTTCTGGGAGAGGAAACGGGGGAATAGAATAGGAGAAAAAATATGAGAAAATCTTTATATTTTGCGATTGTTTCAGGTGTTTCTTTTTTGGCATT
>JAFVFH010000003.1 GCA_017475525.1 Alphaproteobacteria bacterium
GGAAAAACAAGGAAGCATCGCTTGTTCACACTTAAAAAGTGTGATGCGATGACTTTGAGATCCCTTAACGCACTGACGCATTGCGCAGTGCGAGGGATGACGGGAAAGGGCAAATTAAGAGGAAAAAAGACTAACAGGAAAGATTGTAAAACTTGACTATTTTTTATGTTTGAATATAATTAAAAAAATAATTTAAGGAGAAAAGGTATGCCTAAAATTGAGAATTTAAATGAAAAAAATATTGAAAAACGTCCTTTCGAACCGCGCAAATTTGAACACCATTTTTTGCCTAAAGGTCCCCGAGGCGGTCACAAAAAAGTCGAACATTTTGGTACATCAGTTGTTTTGGCATTGGGTATCGTGCTTGCCGGATTTTTTATCGGTCATTATTATTACAAAGCGAAAGTCGGTGCAAACACTGTGGTGGTTAAAGGTCTGGCAGAACAAAATGTGAAAGCGGATTTGGCCATTTGGGAAATGAAATATGTGGTGACCGGAAATGATGTGATTAAGGCTCAAAAGGAAATTTCGAATCAAACGGCCGTGATTGAAGGTTTTTTGAAAGAAAACGGGTTTGAAAAAAGCGAAATAACCGTCGGACGCTTGGAAACAAATGATTTGAATGCAAACCCTTATCGCAACACTTATGAAAATAATTTACGTTTTATCTTAAATCAGACCATTACGGTGAAATCAAAAAAGGTTGATTTGGTTGCTTCAACATTGAATAAATCCGGCGATTTGGTGGCAAAAGGCATCATTTTCAGCTCGGATTACGGTTCGCCCGTTTCATACATCTTTACAAAGCTTAATGACATTAAGCCTTCAATGCTTGAGGAGGCAACCCAAAATGCACGCGAAGCCGCTAATCAATTTGCAAAAAGCTCAAAAAGCAAGGTGGGTAAAATTAAACATGCCAACCAAGGAATGTTTTCTATTTTGCCTCAAGAAGAAACAGCTAGTGCAACCGAATCGCAACAGATTAATAAGAGGGTGAGGGTGGTTTCGACCATTGAATACTGGCTTAAATAAAAAACTGCGTATAGCTGGCAGCTAATACAGAAATGTCCGTTTAGGCTCGGTCGTGTACGTCTATGTACACTCGTCTCGCCTGAACGGGCATTTCTTATTATCTGCGCACGCTCTCCGCAGTTTTTTGAAAAATGCGTATAATGGCTAACTAATACAGACGCCCTTCTGCGTGCTCAGTCGTGTAGGTTTAACTACACTCGTCTCGCACTTAGTCGGGTGTCTTATTATTTAGCTCATTCTCCGCAGTTTTTCGTGCCATGTGGGTGACTAATACAGAAACCCTCTTTCACACTCGGTCGTGTACCAACACGTATACTCTCTTAGCGTTTGGAAAGGTATCTTATTATTTAGCCCATTCTTAAGTTTTTACTTGATAATTGAACGGAAATGTATCATATTCATTTCAAGTTTGTTTAATTTTGGGTTCGATATGAAAAAAGAAAAGAAGAAAGAAAGTTTATTTGATACAATCAAAACGATTGTTTATGCTATTTTGCTTGCAATGCTTATTCGAAGCTTGATTATGGAGCCTTTCAGAATCCCTTCAGGTTCGATGTATCCGACATTGGAGGTTGGAGATTATTTGTTTGTGACGAAATATACCTATGGCTATTCGAAACACTCGTTTCCTTTCAGCTTGGCACCGATTAGGGGCAGAATTTGGAAAAGTTTGCCAAAGCGCGGAGATATTGTTGTATTTAAGTTTCCGAAAGATAATCGCACGGATTATATCAAACGTGTGATCGGGTTGCCGGGTGATACGGTTCAGGTCAGCCGAGGAAGGCTGTATATCAACGACAAGCTTGTTGACAGAGAGCATGTCGGCAAATATGTGATTAAAGAATTTGTGGTGAGGCCCGAAACATATCAGGAATATGTGGAAACTTTGCCGGAAGGCTTTAAACACCATATTATTGAAATGTCAGACTATGAAAACAAGGTGGATAATACGCCGAAGTTAACCATTCCCGAAGGGCATTATTTTGTGATGGGTGACAACAGAGATCGTTCTGATGACAGCAGAGTTCATGTGGGGTTTGTGCCGGAGGAAAATTTGGTCGGCAAAGCACGATTTTTGTTTTTCTCACATGGCGATAACGGCAAGTGGTATAAGCCGTGGACTTGGCCGAGAGCTATCCGTTGGAAAAAGATATTCAGGCCTTTACATTAAGGAAAGTTGAATGGCAAATTTAGAGGAAATTTTGGGTTATACCTTTCAAAACAAAGCGCTTTTAGAACAGGCTTTGACGCATAGCAGTATCACAGGTGATGTGAAAAAAAACTATGAACGGTTGGAGTTTTTGGGTGACAGGGTTTTAGGTGTTTCGATGGCGCATTTGCTCTATTTTACATTTCAAAACGAGCCGGAGGGGTTTTTATCGCCCCGTTTTGTGAAACTCGTGCGCAAAGAAACGGTTGCCGAGGTGGCGTTGGAGCTTAAATTGAATGATTATATCAAAGCTAATCCGAAATCGCTTTCAACAAATGAAAATGTTTTATGTGATGTGATGGAAGCTGTGATTGGGGCTGTTTGTTTGGACGGAGGGTTTGAAACGGCAATTGCCTTTGTGGACAGGCACTTTAAAAAGCATATTGAAAAGAGCTCAGCGCCGGAGCGCGACAACAAAACGGTTTTGCAAGAGTTGGCGCATCGCATCAGGGGTGGTGTGCCGGTTTATGAAGTGATTAAAAAAGAGGGCACGGAACATGAGCCGATGTTCTATATTAAAGTCATGGTTGAGGGCAAAGGAACGGCTGTCGGTAAATGTAAAAATAAAAAAATGGCCGAGCAGGAAGCTGCCGCCGAATTGCTCAAAATTTTGGAAAAGCGACATGGAAAACAGCCTTGAGACAAGAGCCGGATTTGTGAGCCTTATCGGTGCACCGAATGCCGGAAAATCAACTATTACAAATCATTTTGCGGGTTCAAAAGTTTCGATTGTTTCGCCAAAAGCGCAGACGACACGTGCGGTGATTAAGGGCATCGGGATATTCAAAAACACTCAGATTGTGTTTTTGGATACGCCGGGGATTTTCAATCCGAAACGCAGGCTTGACAGAGCAATGGTTTCGGCCGCATGGGGCGGTGTGAAAGATGCGGATATGGTCGTGTTGGTGGTGGATGCCAAACGCGGTTTTGATGTGGAGACAAAAGCGATTGTTCAAAAACTTAAAAGTGAAAAAATGAAAGCTGTTTTGGTTTTGAACAAAACAGATTTGGTGAAAAAAGAAAAACTGCTGCTGTTAAGTGCAGAGATTAACGCTGAATATGCTTTTGATGAAACATTTATGGTTTCAGCCGTGACGGGTGCGGGAATGGATGATTTTTATCGGTATGTTGCCGATAATCTTCCGAAATCGCCATGGTTTTATCCGGAAGAGCAGATGTCTGATATGCCCTTAAAATTGCTCACGGCGGAAGTGGTGCGCGAAAAGCTCTTTTTATATTTGCACGATGAATTGCCTTATGCTTTAACGGTTGAGCCGGAGCTTTGGGAGAGAAGAGAAGACGGAACGGTTCGAGCCGAGATGACGATTTATGTGGAGCGTGACAACAAAAAAATCATTATTTTAGGCAAGGGCGGGCAGATGATTAAAAAAATAGGTTCATCTGCACGCAAGGAACTGGAAG
Organism: Alphaproteobacteria bacterium; assembly: GCA_017475525.1. Lineage (GTDB taxonomy): Bacteria > Pseudomonadota > Alphaproteobacteria > RF32 > CAG-239 > UBA1254. The sequence goes on from JAFVFH010000003.1 coordinate 3,665, forward strand.
AAATGCTAGAAGAAAGAATACATCTTTTCTTATTTGTGAAGGTGCGCGAAAACTGGGGCAATGATCCGGCGCGGTATGAGCCGTGGGGGTTGAATTATAAAGCTTAAAAGCTCGTATAATGGCTCATCTAAAGCGAAAATTACAGGACGAAAGTTTCCTCATGTACCTTTTTTGTACATTCCGGTACTTTCGCCTTTATTTTCACTTTATCTAAACCATTCTCCGAGCTTTTTATGGTTTTTGATATTTTATTTGTAGCGGAGTTTAAATGTGTTGCCTGTTGGTTTTGAAAGTTTTTCAGCTTCTTGAACGGTGTAGATACGTTTGTTTTTATAACCGATAACATTACCATTCTTGTCGACAATCGTATAACTGCCATCATTTTCATTATAAATTTCCTCGGTTTGATTTCTCATACTATTTTTTGCGCAAACTGAATCACATATGTTAATGTAATTTTTAATTGTAGCACCATTCCAAAATGCAGAATCTGGTTCGCTCAAATGAGCTTTACACTCATCATAAGTTTCGCTACTACCGCATGTTTTCGTTTTTATGGAAGTTAAGTGTCCCAGTTCATCATATTGGTTGTAATAAATCACAGGAGGCTCACTCCCATCATATATTTGATTTCCATTTTCATCGTATTCGGTCTCTTTATACCATGATGTACAAGTGCTTCCACATGTGAGCATGTAAGTTTTGTTTCGTTTCCATTCACCATTAATGTAGATTTCAGAACCATTTTGCCTTGAGCCACTACAAGATACACTACCATTTGTCGAACTGCATGTATATTGATATTCTACATTCCTAATATTTGGATTGGATGGATCAGGAGTGTAAATTAATCTACTGTCTACAGTTTTTGTGCTACAATCAGTTGTTGAGCATTTGTATGCAATAACCTCATCATATTTTCCATCGTTGTCTGTATCAAAAACATCTCGAGAATATATGTTTTGTACTTCTGTTGATTGGCTTCCATCCCTACGATTGACCTTATAATTGATTCGATACACATATTCTCCTTTTGCATCATAACTTACAGTGCTAGCCGGGTTAGGGCTATTATAATCGTATTGGTTTACTGTTGTTGACCCATCCTCATTATATGTGTAGACCAACCTTTTCCAATCTTCTATCCTTTCGCTTACTCGTCCCAAATTATCATACGTTACTTGATAATCAGCAGCGTTGACGTTAAATGACAGCATAACAACACCTGCTATTAAGCTTGTTATTAATAATGGTTTCTTCATTTCCTTGTCTCCTTATGTTGTTTGAATAAGTTGTTTAATTTTATACTTTTAGTTTACCCCCCCCCGATTTTTTGTCAAGTATTTTTTTGAGGGGGAATTTTCGAGTCTTGTTAGCAATGCCGATACGCTAAGAGAATGGCGATAAAGAAAAAAATTCAAAGATATCTTGATCACGCATAATAGCGTGGAGGCATGACGGTTTAAAATGTTTATGGATGCCTTATCTCGCTTGCGCTCGAGGCATGACAGAAAGAGAAAACGTGCAAAGGATGACGGAGAGAGGAAATGATGGTGAAAGTGTGCAATTGAAATTTGAAAAAAACATCCTAAATATTGTAGACCCCATGACTTCGGGACGCGGCGCGCCCTCGAGGGATGACGGGGAGGTAATGACGGAAAATGAGGATATGATATGGAGATTTTTTTATTTATTGCGCTGTTCTTTATCTATGTTTTGATGGCTTTTGCCGTGCCTGATTTAATTGTCAAACGCGTTTGGCTTTTGGGGTTTGTGTCGGCTTTTGCGCTCACCGCCGTTTCAATCTTGTTTATTCACACAGGAAGGCAGACCGTTTTGATGCAGGAAAATGAGATGAACTGGTATTATTTTTTGTATCTCTTCGGCTCAATGTCGGTCATTTTAGGACTCATTAACTTATGGATTTACCGCAAAGGTGTTTTGCGTCTTTTTTCTAAAATCTCTTCAACGGAAGACGATGAAGGGTAAAGATTGAAATTTTCAAAAGTTTTGTGCAAATCAGAAAGGGTCATCAAATTCGGTAAAACAACGCCGTTTGGTGCAAGTGCAGTGTAAAAAACATAAAGTGGACCTTGAAGGCGTTTGTATTTTTGCAAAAATTCGATTGTATTTTGGGTTAAATTCGAGCTCTCTATCGGAAGATAAGTGAGGTTATAAAGCTTTTGGTATTTTTCAAGATGATAAGTGTTGAAAAGCGTCAGGTCATTATATTTACAAACAAGACAATTGGGCGAAGTCAATGCGATAATCAAATTTTCGCCGTTTAAGATTTTTTCGTTGATTTGTTCAAGGTTGATTTGTCCGCTTGACCTCATTTTGGGCAAAGCAAAGTGAGGAACAAGAAAAGAAAAGCTCAAGGCAAGACAAAGCACTAAAACCGTTAAAACTTTTTCGGTGCCACGGATGTAAGACAGTTTTAAGTCTGTTTGATATAAGGCGGTCCAGAAATGGAAGATATATTTCAAGACAAAGCAAACAACAAACAACCCCAAAGCCGTTTTTAAGGCAGACATCAGGTCAAGCTCAAAGAAAATCCATAAGGCTGTTATACTAAGAGCTAAAAAGAGCATGGTTTTTGAGAAAAGCTCGATGAAGATTTCAATGTGACGCGCTATTCTCTTTTTTGAAAAGAAAAAGGCGCATAAATCAGGCAACAACAAACCGCATAAAAGCCCTAAAACCGAAGCAGGTTGAAAGGATATCGGCGCATTGAGGGTTTCAAAAACAAATTGCTCGCCATACGGTGTTTGCGAAACGGGTAGAAACAAGCTCATCAAAAAGGCTAAAGTCAGCCCCTGAAAGAAGGGGTGCTTTGTCTGTTTTAAAAGATTGATGTTAAAGGCAAAAAAGCCGCTTGCAATGCAGATAAACACAAAGCACAAATAAGGTAGGCTGTCGGTCGGGGAAAAATATGCCAAAAGAGGCTCGTGATGTGCGGCAACCAAAAAGGCGGAAAAGACAAGCCCTAAAGAGCCAGCTTTTGCGGCAATGAAATATTGCCGGCGATTTTTGATGAAAAAGGCGGTCAAAATAAACACAAAGCCGAACGGGGTCAATAAAAACAAAAAGCCTGTTCGAAAGCCGGCGATAAAAAGTTGTTTGAGCGAAGAAATGATTTTTGGACTCCCAAAATCTATGAGCGACAGGGATTGTCTTAAAGTGGCATAATCATTTAAGCGAACGGTCAATCTGAGCGGTTTTTTCAAGAGACCTTCCGTATTCTCTATCGCTTTGACTTGAACATATAAGAGATCTCTGTCGCTCACAACGGAAGGAGAGCTGAAAAGAGAGTTGTCTTCATTTTCAAGAAACAGTGCAAAATTTTTGATTTTGGCATGGCGTTTGAACACAAAATCTATGGTTGAAACATGGTCTTTTTCATCTAAAGTGTAAGAGATGTTTTCAAGCGTGATATATTTGTTTTGTGCTTGTGGAATGTTGTAAAGACTTTGATGAGCAAAGTTGCTCATGGAAGATGCGGTTGTGTGACCATTTTCATCTGTTTGAAGTTCAAGCGAGGGGGATAATTCAAGGGCAGTGCAATCTAAATTTGTATCGCAATTTTCAAAAGTGATTTTTGCCTGAAGTTTGAGAGGTTTGTTCGGTTCTGCTAATTTAATTTTTATTGGAAAGGCAAAGTCACCCCGATAGGCGCCAATCATTTGATTTGATGTGATTTGAACAGGCAGAGGATCAAAAATTTCGATTGAGGCTAAATTTTCCGAATCAAGGATTTGAATTTTCGGTTTTTGCAGATTATCGGAAAGATTGGAGGCAAGCATAAAGCGATGATTCGGAACGCTCAGATGCAAGCCGATGATTAAATTTTCATTTTTGCCGATACGGGCTGTATCTGAAATCAGGCGTGCTCTGAAAGAGTCGGCTTCAACCCACGCACCGATGCCGGCGTTGCCAACGAAGGGTGAGGGTTTTGTTGTGCCGTAAGAGGTAAGTTCAGACCAATTGATTTTCGAGAGCATTGTTCTGAAATGTTCAAAATCCGTTTTTGAAGTTTTAGATGAAAGTTGACGCTCGTAAAAAGCTTCAAATGCTTCGATTTCACGCGGGTTTGAGCCGTAGCCAATCACTTTCTTAAAATCAGAAATGACTGCAACTTCATTTTCGGGCGTTTCTAAATAAGGTCTGTCGCCAAGGATGGCATATTGGTCATCGCTGACCATCAAGGGCGGGTCTTTCGGGGCTAATTTTTCTTTTTGAAAATCTGCAATTTTTTCTTTGCCAAAGCGGTAAAGGCTGATTGCCGTTTTGATATATTTGGTTGTTTTTTGCACTTCATCTGCACTCATTTCGGGAAATATGAGGGCGACATCATCGCTGAAATCAATATCAAGATTTTGATCGGGATAACGCGCCTCAAAATATTGCGCCAAAATAAAGAGTTGCCCGAGTGTGGTACTGCCGGGGGTGTTTATCATTTCTCTGAGCTGAACCGGATGAGGCAGAGAAGATGCGTTTGTAAAGCTTTTTTGAGGGAGGCTTTGCTCATCATCAGTCGGCTCAAAAGTGACTTCTGAAGCGTTGACATTTGAGATGTTGAAACTCAAAAAAAAGATAACTATATATTTAAATAAATTAAGCATTGAAGGTCGATTTTGTTTCCTTTTTGTTTAAAAAGATGATATAATAACTTTTATTGACGCACAAATATAATTTTAGGATATATACAGTAAATGGCGCTTATCGGAGATAAATATTTGACCGGAAAATGTTTGGTCTCAACATTGACGCTTGATGATGATTCTTTTGGGCAAAGCGTTGTTTACGTGTGTTCTCATGGCAAAGAAGGCGCAATGGGGTTTTTAATCAATAAAAAACTCAAAGATTTTTCACTTTCCGATTTGGCTGTGCCGTTGCCCATCAATCAGGCTGTTCGTTTGGAAGATATGTTTTTATATCAGGGCGGGCCGATTGAAAAAATCAGAGGTTTTGTGTTGCATAGTGCAGAATATTTGAAACCGGGGACATATCAGGTCGATGACAAGGTTGCCGTTTCATCGAGTGTGGATATTTTAAAAGACATTGCTTACGGAATAGGTCCGCAGGAAAGCTTGGTGGCATTGGGATATTCGGCTTGGGAACCGGGGCAACTGGAGCGTGAGCTCTTTAATAACGACTGGCTTGTGGCGGATTGTTCAAATGAGCTTTTGTTTCACACGGATGATGATTTGAAATGGGAGCGTGCGATGGATGAAACAAAGGTTGATTTGGATCGTTTTGTTGCGCTGACAGGACATGCTTAAATAAGGGCTTGTCTGCTTTCCTTACTTTCAAAACCTATTGTTTTTATGTCTTTCAAGCCTTAGTGAGGAATTTTTTATTTTTTCTTTGACATTTTCATGAAAATCAGGCATAATCAAAAATGTAACCAAAATGGTTGCGGTGTTTCATAAACACATTCATCGTGCAACTCCTTCAAAGAGGAGTTTTCGAGATAAGGCATATTTTTTTATGCGCGAATAAGGAAAACTGTACGATGACAGTTTATGAGCTCCTCCATTTTGAATGTTTCAAAATGGATTTTTTTGTTTGGATTAATATTTGTCATCTTTTCCAACACTTCCGCCTCTTGAGCGCACCAAAGGCGCTAAAGGGGAGGATTGAAAAAGGGGATGACTCTCATGTAGGAGAAAATTTATGAAAAAATTATATTTTGTGTCGTTTCTTATGAGTGGTATTTGCTTTTTTAATGCAAGAGCAGAAATTTATAGCGACAATTCTCATTTTTTTATTATTTCCGGCGAATCATCATATACATCACCCACATCAACAATTTATCACTCTGAGTCTTATATTGATGATTTCTTATTAAGTGCGTGCTACGAGTGTCAGGGCGGATACAGTAATTACGGTTTTGATTGCAATGCCATGGAGACATGGCGCGGGTGTGATTTTGTGGCAACACGATATGAAGAATGGGATGAAACGGTCGGTGGAGAAACGTTCGAATTGGATCCTGATAAAACATATTATTTTTTATATGATGATATGATGAATTATCAATATGAGCTTGATGAATTAACTTCAGAAAACAGTTCATTTGAAGATGGAGCTTTGACGGTGAATACGGATTTGTGGGGCGAACAGATCCTTTCAGATTTAAAAACCTCTAATGGCGAGGCATATATGCCTAAATCAAATACATCAAAAACGCAAACATCTGAAAGCACTGGGCAAAATCAGCCATCAGGCGATAGTGGTCAAAGTGCCAACGGTGTGTCGAATGATGTTTCAGAAAATGTCAATCATCATGAAGGCAAGCGCATATACACCGTTGAAGAAGCTGAGGCGCTTTCCAAGCCAGACGGAAATACTTTTAGGCTAAGATATAAATAAGAAAAAACCTCTCATTATTTGAGAGGTTTTTTTTAATTTGAGCGAATTATTCGTCTTCTTCGCCTGTTGCCTGATTGATATGCTTTGCAGACAATTTCCACTTTCCGCGGTTATCCATGCCTGTGCATTTCACCCAGATTTTATCGCCTTCTTTATAGAAGTCTGAAACAGAAGCGATGCGATCATTCTTGATTTCGGAGATATGAACCAAACCTTCGGTCGAACCGACAAAGCGGACAAATGCGCCAAAATCCATAATCTTGGTGATTGTGCCGTGATATATCATGCCTTCTTCAGGTTCGGCAACAATATCCATGATGATGTTTAAGGCAGCTTCGCCATCTTTGGTGTTGACTGAAGCGATTTTGACAATACCGTCATCTGTGATGTCAATCTTCGTATTTGTTCTGTCAATGATGTCACGGATGACCTTACCGCCCGTGCCAATCACTTCGCGAATCTTATCAACAGGGATTTTCAAAGTGATGATACGCGGTGCTAAGTCAGAAACTTTTGCACGCGGTGCCTCAATCGCCTTTGCCATTTCACCCAAGATATGAATACGCCCCTCATGTGCTTGAGCCAAAGCGTTTTTCATAATCTCTTTGGTAATGGAGGTGATTTTGATATCCATTTGCAAGGCCGTGACGCCGTCTTTGGTGCCGGCAACTTTGAAATCCATGTCGCCGAGGTGATCTTCATCACCTAAAATGTCGGTCAAAATCGCAATGCGTCCGTCATTTTCTTTAATCAAGCCCATGGCAATGCCTGCAACGGGCTTTTTCATCGGTACACCGGCAGCCTGTAAAGACAATGTTGTGCCACAAACTGTTGCCATTGATGACGAACCGTTTGATTCCATAATATCAGAAACAACACGAATCGAATAAGGAAATGCCTCTTTATCCGTCGGGAGCATCGGGTGGATGGCGCGCCATGCGAGTTTGCCGTGTCCGATTTCACGACGTCCGGGAGTGCCTAATCTGCCACATTCACCAACAGAAAACGGTGGAAAGTTGTAATAAAGCATGAAGTCTTGTTTGTATTCGTTCATCAAGCCGTCAACAATTTGTGCGTCATCGTCTGTGCCGAGTGTTGTGACAACCAAAGCTTGTGTTTCGCCACGTGTGAACAAAGCTGAACCATGTGTTGTCGGCAAAACATCAACTTGGCATTCAATCGGGCGAACGGTCTTGGTATCGCGGCCGTCAATACGCTTGCCGGTTGACAACACTTTTTCACGCATTGTTGTGTGCATGATGTGTTCAATAGCGGCAGGTGCATATTTGAGTTCAACTTCATTTTCGGGGTCAATCGTTGCCGTGAATTTTTCAGCAATTGCAGCCAGAGCATCAGCACGCTCTTGTTTGTTCACAATTGAAAATGCGGTTTCATATTCTTTTCCATATTCTTTTTGAATGCGCTCACATAATGCATCATATTCTGCCGGAAATGCAGGTTCTTCCCAAGCCGGTTTGCCGGCTTCTGCTTTTAACTCGTTAATCATTTTAATGACAGGTTGGAAACTTTCAAAACCAAACATCACAGCGCCAAGCATCACCTCTTCGGAAAGCTCGTTTGCCTCGGATTCAACCATCAACACACCTTCAGATGTGCCGGCAACGGCAAGTTCCAAATCAGAGGATTTGCGCTCATTTAAGGTCGGATTCAAAATATATTCGCCATTTTTATAGCCAACTTTGGCTGCGCCGATCGGCCCCATAAACGGAATGCCGGAAACGGCAAGTGCTGCAGAAGCGGCTATCATCGCAACAACATCTGAATCATTTTTTTGGTCATGTGCAACTGTTGTGCAGATGATTTGAACTTCATTTTTGAAAGCATCAGGAAATAACGGACGAATCGGCCTGTCAATCAAGCGTGAAACCAAAATTTCGCGCTCGGAAGGCTTGCCTTCACGTTTGATAAAACCGCCGGGAATCTTGCCCGTGGCATAGTATTTTTCCTGATAATTAACGGTTAAAGGGAAAAAATCCTGATCGGGTTTGGCTTCTTTTGCGGCACATACCGTTGCAACAACAACGGTTTTGCCGTATCTTGCGACAACAGCTCCTGTGGCTTGTCTGGCAATTTTGCCCGTTTCCAAAGTTAATTTTGTGCCGCCCCATTCTATTTCTTTGCGGCAGATTTTAAAATCGATCATATATTTTTACCTTTCCTATACTTAAACCTCACCTGACCCCATGTCAGGATTTTTATAAAACTGCGGAGCCCCATGCCCCGCAGTTTCAAACTGATAGCAGATTACTTACGTAAATCTAACTTTTTAATAATGGCTTGATAACGCTCAGCGCTCTTAGACTTTAAGTGATCAAGCAAGTGACGACGACGGCTGACCATCTTCATCAAACCCAAACGAGAGTGTAAGTCTTTTTTATGGACATTGAAGTGTTCAATCAATGCGTTGATACGATATGTCCAAATGGCGATTTGAACTTCAGGAGAACCTGTATCGCCCGGTTTTAAGCCATATTTTGCAACAATTTCTTGTTTTTGTTCATTTGTTATCGACATCTTTATATTTTCCTTTTTGTTATAAGTTAAAAACACGAATAGGGGAGATTTTTCTCTCATCTACTCGAACAAGCGCTGTTAAACAATCTTGTTTGTAAGCCGCCATCGTTTGCCCGATGTGAGATTGCACATCGTAGTTCTTTGGCGAAAGGCTTTGTCCAAGTCTTAATTTAACGGCATCTTCAGCCGATACAGCCAACGCCGCGATGTCGCGCAGCGGGGTCGAAACAGGCCAAAGAGAATCTTGCCAGCAATCTTCATACACCATTTTTTTTGCATTTTCCAGTAAAATCGTATCAGAGATGCAAAAAAATCCGCATTTGGTCCGTCGAAGTGTTGTTAAATGTCCGAAAGTACCAAGTTTGAGAGCAATATCACGACCGAGCGCACGAACGTATGTCCCTTTTGAACATTCAACACGGAAAGTGTATGCGTCAAGATGAGTTTGATCTAGAAGCTCAAGTTTTCCAATAGTCACCAAACGAGGCGATATATCAACATCTTTGCCCTCGCGTGCCAGTTTGTAGGCACGCTCGCCGTTTATTTTGAGGGCGGAATAGGCTGGCGGCTTTTGCTCAATTTGCCCCAAAAAAGAGGGCAAAATTTCTAAAATTTCTTGTCTTAACGGAATGCGACCGCCTGTTTGAACAGCCGTGCCTTCAATATCATCCGTATTGGTCGAAAAACCGAATTTTAGGGTAAATTCATAAATCTTATTGCCGTCCATGACATACGGAATGAGCTTTGTTGCCTCCCCAAAAGCAATCGGCAAAACACCCGTCGCAAACGGATCTAATGTGCCGGTATGGCCGTTTTTGTTGGCATCAAAAAGCCGACGTGTTTGATTGACAACGTCGGTTGACGTTAGTCCTCGCGGTTTGTCGATAATCAGCCAGCCGTTTATGTTTTGGTGTTTTGTTCGTTTCATGGTATGGCTTATAGCAAAAGAGCTCCTGAAAATCAAGAAAAATATTACAAAATGAAGAACCATCCGGCTAACGCCGGAGGTATCTAAAGTTCCCTCCAAGCTGCGCTTGCCAATCCGACTGAAAGTCGGCTTGGAATTCGCTTTCCACCGGCTGACGCCAGTGGTTTGCGCATTTGATGTTATCAATACAAAAAACAATTAATTATTCAATTTTTATAATCTTTCGGATTAAAAAAACAGACCCCTTTTCCAAGAGGTCTGTTTGAAAGGTTTTAAGCCAGATTACAAAGCTGCTAAATCAACTTTGACACCGACACCCATTGTTGAGCTGATTGAAATCTTTTTCAAGTATGTGCCCTTTAATGTTTGCGGTTTGGCTTTGATAATGGTATCGATAAACATCTTAGCATTATCGTAGATTTTATCTTCGTCAAAAGAAACCTTGGCAACACCGGCATGAACAATACCATTCTTTTCAACACGGAATTGAACTTCACCGGCTTTTGCTTTGGCAACGGCCGTTGCAACATCTGTTGTGACTGTGCCGAGTTTCGGGTTTGGCATTAAGCCTTTCGGACCTAAAACGCGCGCAACTTTACCTGCCATGCCCATCATATCTGGGGTAGCAATGCAACGATCAAAGTCGATCTTGCCGCCCAAAATTGAATCAACGAGGTTTTCTGCACCAACAATATCTGCACCGGCAGCTTTGGCTTCATCAGCCTTTTCGCCTTGAGCAAACACTGCAACGCGGACTTTTTTGCCGTTTCCGTGCGGAAGCGGGCAAACGCCTCTGATCATTTGATCGGCATATTTCGGGTCAACACCCAAATTGATTGCCAAATCAACTGTTTCATCAAACTTGGCGCTGGCGTTTTCTTTTACGATTTTAATAGCGTCTTTTAAGGCGTATGCCTTATCTTTTTCGACGTTTTTATATGCGTTTACGATTCTTTTTCCTGCCATGATATTACTCCACTACCTTAATGCCCATTGAAACTGCTTGACCTTTAACCATGTTCATGGCTGATTCAACTGTTGAACAGTTGAGGTCAGGCATTTTCTTTTCGGCTATTTCTTTAACTTGAGCGATTGTAATTTGGCCGGCAAAAGATTTTCCAGGTTCTTTTGAAGCAGATTTAACATTTGCTGCTTTTTTGATGTAATAAGCTACCGGCGGCAACTTGGTGACAAAAGTGAAACTCTTGTCTTCATATGCCGTGATGATAACAGGAACGGGGATTCCCGGTTCCAAGCTTTGTGTCGCAGCGTTAAATGCTTTGCAAAATTCCATAATATTCAAGCCCTTTTGACCCAAAGCAGGACCGACCGGAGGAGAAGGTGTTGCCTTACCTGCGGCAATTTGGAGCTTGATTAAACCTAAGATTTTCTTTTTAGATTTAGCCATTTTATACCTCTTTACCTATGAGTTCGTGGTGCTGAACATGGCTGTTCTCCCACGAAATAAATTAACACAATTACCTGCTTTTGTTTAAAGCAAGTGCGTTATCAATAACACATTTTTTTTGAAATGCAAGAAGTTTTTTTATTTTGTTTTGCTCTCAAATAAATCAACAAAGTCATAACGAAGCGGGGGATGCCAATTGCGCGGTAAAATATCAGGCGCAATTTTAAGAGTGTGAATCTTGCTTGCCATTGAAGCAAAGTGTTTGATTTGTTCCGTGCGATCAACAGCCGAACTGCCACCGATTTTTTGTGATGAAAACCACTCTCCTTCTCGAATGTTTAAAATATCCGGTGAGGTTTCAAGGGTAATGTGTTTTTCGGGCAAGGTGAGCTTTTTGGCAATCGGCACCAAAGTCATCCCGTTTTGGCTGACGGAAGGGGCATTTTCAACGGGAAAAAATCCGGCTTTTTCCCAACGGTTTAAAAGTTCCTTTTTACACAACGCATGAGCGTGTTCAAAACCTTTAGTGGCGGAAAATGAAAGCGCTGATTCAATTAAAAGCGCAGAAGTGTTTGTTTTTCGCATGTTTTTGGCAATGCAAAGACGCTCGATTTTGACAAAGTCTTTGAAATAGCGCAAGCGAATTGTACCGACGGGGGAGCCCTTAAAATAGGCTACCAAATGGGTGGCTGAAAAATCATTGCCGTCAAATTCAAGTTCGGGGGCAATGTTTTGTTCATCAACAAAAACCTGACGGCGCACAGACATGGCGTCTTCAAATTCTTTTTGAGATAAAACAACTTTAATATCAACAAAATCAGTCATAAAATAATATATATCTTGACGATGCGGATTTTGGTATATACTACTTATATACCATGATATATATTTTAAGTGTGTTCTGAAAGGAAAAAGAATGTCAGTGAAAGTCAAAGCCGGAATGTTTCGAAATTTACTCTATGTTAAAGAGGTGGCCGAAGCCGGCTCCATTAGTGCGGCAGCTGAGAAAAACGGAATTAAGCCTTCTAATTTGAGCAAACTTCTCAATGAAACAGAAAGCATGTTCGGACATTTGCTTTTTTGCCGGACAAAGCATGGTGCGGTTCCGACCAAAGACGGCCTGATGCTTGCAAAAAAAATAATTAAACTTGAGGAAGCGTTAGAGGCTTGTTTGAACTGTTTGGAGCCTGAAAATAAGCCCCCGAGGCTCTATATGGCAAGCGGTATTGAAATTCAGAATCTGGCAGATTTTCAAAAGCTTTTTTTGAAGGTTGAAAGCGAAAATGAGGCAGATGTGATTGTGAGCAATTTTAAGCCTCAAAGAGCAGATGAGCTCGTTTCAACAAAAAATCGGATTGGCAGGGGCGTTGTGCAAAATATATGGGTTTGTGCTGAAAATGTTAAGCCGGCACTTGAATTGGCAAGGTTTATAATTTTGCAGATTCATAATCAATAATATCTGTTAAAGCTTTGATTTTAGCCTGGTTTTCGGCATCTTTTCGCAAAACAAGCCAAAATTTTAAGGCAAAGTTGATATCTATTGTTTTGATTTGCACTAAATCAGGCTCTTTTGAGGCTGTTCCAATGGGCAAAAGTCCGACACCTAAGCCGTCTTTGATGAGGTTTAAAAGCATGGCAGATGAGTTGGTGACCGATGTCAAAGATGTAGCCTTAGAGATAATTTGTGCCCATTTTTTTGAATAAAGACTATAGTTTGAACGGTCACAAATTTTGTGATTGGTGCATAAGTCTTTGATGGTTTGCGGGGTACCGAAATTTGCAAGATATTCTTTTGAAGCAAAAAGAGCGAATTTTAAGGTATATTCTTCTTTGATGGTTAAGGCTTTGATTTGCGGTTTTTGAAACAATACAGCCATATCAAATTCATCTAAGCGCGGAACTTGAAGCGAGCATGTGATTTCAACATTGACATGCGGATATTTTTCATAAAACGTATGAAAGCACTTCGAAAGAAAACCTAAGCCTAAACCATCGCTTATCCATAAGCGGATTGAGCCTTTGAGTTCTATTGATGTTTGAGGCAGAGCATCAAGTTTTTGAACAAGCGCTTTGATTTCGCATGCGGTTTGATAGTAGTTATAACCGGCTTCGGTGAGTTGGACACCGTTTGAAAGGCGCACCAAAAGTTTTTGATTGATTTCTTTTTCAAAATTTCGGATGAGGATAGACATATTAGATTGTTGAAATCCGTTTTCGGCTGCAGCGGCTTTGATGGATCCGTGTCGTGCGGCTTCTTCAATGCAAAGGAGTTTTTTTATTGTTGCGACGTATGTATAAATCGTGTGACTCATTTTATATATCCGTTATATGAAATTAGATTCTTCTTTTTTTGAAGACTAACATATAAAATGTTATTATCAAGAAAAAAATAAAACAAGGAATAAAAATGAAGAATATAAAAACAAAGAGAGATAAAAAACTTTTGAAAATCAATGAAGAATTTTATGATTTGATTGTAGATTTGAAAGATGAAAAATTTGATTTATGTGCGTGTGTGGTTGAGCGAGCTTATCAATATTATATGCTCAAAATAGAAAAAGAGTATTCGGGAGGGAATATCAATTAAAATGCTTAAAAATAAGCATAATCTCATCAAACAAAAAATCTAAAGCTTTTGAGGGCATTGTGCGTATTTTTTCAATGATAAACTGTTCGCGCTCGATACGTGATTTGCTTTTGGAAGAATCTATATGAAAAGAGAGCAAATCATCAAGTGAGGTGTGGAAAGTTTTTGATATTTCAATGAGCATAACAAGATCAGGCACAACAAGCCCACGCTCTAAATTGGAAATTGTGCGCCAACTGACATTGCACTTTGCAGCCAAATCCTCTTGTGTGAGACCGGCACTTTCGCGCAGGGCCTTGACTTTGAATGCAAGAGATTTTTTGATGTTATTTTTCATATTTTTTATCCTATTCTGAAAAATGTTGTTAATCCAGTAAACAGATTTCATAAAAAATATAAAATAAACATTTTGATGTTAGAATATGCAAAAAGGGATAGGGTTATTCCTCTTTGTTCACACATGGAGCAAAAGAAAGTTGATGTATTAATTCTTTGAGATGTTCGGCGGCTTTGGGTGAGCGCGATTTGAATTTGTAGTAGTCACGGACAAGTTCCAATGTTTCTTGCGCTTTGAGCGGATCATCGCTTGATTCCAGAGCGGTAAAATGCGTGCCGTTTTTGATGACGGCGGGACTGAGATTTTGAATATCTTTCGGCATGTTATCAAAGAAAAAATCCATCGAAACGCCTAAGGCGCGGCTGATATCCCACAAGCGACTGGCGCCGACGCGATTGATGCCTCTTTCATATTTTTGAATTTGTTGAAATGTGAGACCTAATTTTTCGCCGAGCTCTTCTTGTGACAAATTGAGCACACGACGTCGTGTTTTGATGCGGATGCCAACATAGATGTCGATGGGGTTCGGGGAATTATCCGGCATGCGTCCGCGAAGGTTTGTTTTTTCGGTGTTCATTTTTATAAGCCTTTCAGTTTGTTTGTAAATCTTCGGAGAGAATCGTCAGGTCAGCGAACCTGTCGAGCTATAGCCCAAAGATGACAAAAGAGGAGTTAATAAAAAAGCCACTTCGATGAAGTGACTGGAAGCAACAAACTATAAATACAAATAGTGCGGCATATTAACCGCAAGGCTTATTTTGCCGCCTTCCAGCCTTTCGACCTTCAGGCTTGCAAAATTTTGTCTTTGCAAAACATGTATTTATAGGTTTGTTGACCTCAGGCAGAGTCATCGGCTCTGCTTCAAGGCAAATCCTATATTAAAATGTTCTAAATGTCAAATATTTTTAATGTCATTATATCAGCCTTTCTGTTTGTTATGAAAAAATCCATTTTGAAAAGAATATCAAAATGGAGGAGCTAAGTAACTGTTAAACCTCAGTCTTCCTTATTCGTCGCAAAAATGTGCTTATTTCGGAAGCTCCTCCGAAGAGGAGATTTCGGTTTAATGATGTTACCTAGACACCGCTATCTGATTTCAGATAGTGAGGAAAAAATATCAGAAAATGAAAAAATGTCAAGATGAAAAAGAGCTGAAAAGCAAATGAAATCAAGGCATATAAAGGAATATATAAAAAAATAAAAAGCAGGTTTTAAGGAAAAATGGCTTTAAAGCCTTGATAATGCTTTATTAAAGCTGAGTTATCCACATACTTGACAAGAATATAAGAAATATGATATAATATATAAGAAAAATATTATAATCTATTAAAGGGAGATTTATATGAGCAAAAGTTTATATGTTTATCATCGTCAAGATGAAGAAGACGAGGAAGAAAGAAAAAGAAGACTTCTTGAGGCATTGGAACGGCAAATCCAAAATGAGGATATTAAAACAGAGCCTTTTGAAGATGATTTAGACACATCAAATATGACATTAAGACAGGAACTACAGGCAAGGTTTAATGCCCTAAATAATAAAAATGACGAATTTGATAAAGAGGATGCAAACGAAAAAAGCCGAAAAGCTTTAGTATATGCCAATCAAGTGAAACAAAGTATACCTCATAGCCTTGATATTGAAAACGCAGTTGTTAAAAATGATAATTCACTTTCTCCTTTGCAAAAAGTAGGGAAAATGACTTGGAATAATTTCAAAAATTTTAATCCGGGAATAAGAATGGGAGAAGCTTTAGGTGAATTAGCTGCGTCTAAAGAAGAAATGGATGATCGTAAAGAAGATGGTTACGACAATTACGCCCACCGATATGGAATGTACACAAATGCTAAAGATGGTTTAGATAAGGCTCTTTATACTTTGGGATGGGGATTAGCAAAAGAAGCAAATGATATATATAAAAAATCAATTAAGGGCAGTACTCCATTGATAAAAACATTACAAGACAGTTATAAAGATATGAGAAACAATATTGAAGGTGTATATGTAGCAACAAAAAATAACTTGCAAGGCAATGATATTGATGGTAGATTATGGTTAGATGATTTTGATTATTTACATAACAGATGGAAACGACGCAGAAGAAGATGATAAAAAAGGTTGGGAATTTTTTTTATATAATAAGCATAAAATTTTTGCAATTCTTTATTGCTTTATTATTCGTGCTTTATGTAATGATTATATTCATGGCACTTAAGGATTCGAAAGTATTGGATTATTTTCTTTGAATATGAATAAATTCGCATTGGTGAAAAGATGTTTATTTATTATACGTTCTTCTCCGATTATTGATAAAGCTAAATTGTTATAGAATAAAAGTCAAGATAAAAAAGTGCGAAAAAGCAAATAGAATCAGGGTATATAACAGGGTATATCAAAAAATAATTTGTAGATGCCTCCCCGCTTTTATCAAGGCGAGGAGGCATGATTTTTTGTTTGTTTTTCCAGAGAGATAATGTTTATGCCGCTTTGGCGAGTTCGGCCAAAACTTCTTTTTTCAAGGTGACGTTATCAACCTTGCCGGTTGCTGATGTCGGGATTTTATCGCGATAGATAATCCGGCGCGGCATATAAAGTTCAGGATAGCCGTTTTGTTTGATAAACTCGCGGAGCATATCCATCGTTAAAGTTTGTTCGTTTGTGACCAAGATGATTTGCTCGCCCTTTTGCTCGTGAGGCACAGCGACAACACCGCAACAAAAATCATCTTTGCCAACAAAGGCAGAGTTAATCATATTTTCAACAGCCTTTAACGACACCATTTCACCGCCGACTTTGGCAAAGCGTTTGATGCGGTCTTTGATGGTGATGAAGCCGATGTCATCAATTTCAACCACATCGCCAGTGTGATACCAACCGTTATGCGGCGGAACCAACACACCCGGGTGTTCGGCAAAAATATAGCCGGCCATTACATTCGGCCCTTTCACAACGAGTTCCCCGCCGTTTTCAATACCATCAACCTTTTCTAAACGACATTCCATGCCGGGGCAAAGTTTGCCGATGGTGCCGAATTTATTGAACACCATATTGTTGCCGGCAACGGCAGGTGAACATTCGGTTGTGCCATAAGCTTCCATCAGGCGTGTGCCGAGGCGCTCGTTTAACAGGTTACGCGTGTCGAGTTTGACACCCTCGGCGCCGGCATAAACCAAACGAAGTGAGCCGAAATCAAGCGGATGCGCTATTTTGGCATAGCTTTGGAAGAAGGTGTCCGTGCCGATCATGACCGTTGCACTTAATTCGTAAAGCAAATCTGAAATGACACGGAAGTGCAAAGGCGAGGGGTATAAAAACACTTTCGCCCCTTGATAAAGCGCATAGAGTGTGCCCAAAACAAGGCCGAAGCTGTGGAAAATCGGCATTGAGTTCAAAACGATGTCGCGTTTATTGAGTGTTTCAAAGGTTGCGATTTGCCAAACATTTGAGATGACGTTGCGATTTGAAAGCACAACGGCTTTCGGCGCACCTTCGGAGCCGGAGGTGAATAAAATAACAGCTCTGTCATCGGGGGTCGCTTTATAGGGCACATATTTGACCTTATATTGCAAAAGTGCAAGAATCTTTGCAAAGATAGAAATGGATTTGCCTACTTCTTCCAAATAAATTACTTCAACACCTTCATCTTTGATGGCTTGAACAAGCGATTCTAATCCCGCTTTTTTGATGAACATTTTAGATGTGATGACTTTTTTCGCTTCTACCGTTTTTAAGCCGCTTGTCACATTTTGAGGTCCGGCGGAAAAGTTAATCATCACAGGAACTTGCCCATAGGCATTCAATCCGAAAAAGGTGCACATGGCGGCAACCGAGTTCGGCAACATGATGCCGATTGATTCCTGAAATTTTGAGCCCTTGTTGAAATAACGCCCCAAAACATAGGAAGCAAGCAAGATATCCTTAAAGGTTTTCGGTTTTCTTGTGATGTCTTCCAAAACATATGGACGGCGCAAACCAAAACACTTCTTGGCATGAATCTTGGATGCTTTGATGAGCTGGGTGAAAACTGTAAGCTTTTTATCGTATATCGCCTCAAACATTTGCTCGCGCATAATCATATAAATCTCATTTGAGATGTGGTTGCGTTGGTGGCGAAGATTGTCTTTGAGCTTTAAGGGGCGAGGTTTATCAACAACGATTTTGACATGTGGAAAATAGCGGTGAGGCAGTTTGCCACCCGTTTTTGAAAAGTGGCAATATTGCAAGCCGTTAATCCAAATCGGGATAACCGGAGAATCCGTTTTGTCGGCAATCAGGCCGGCGGATTCGTAAATCTTCATGATGTTGCCGTTGGTGGTCATGCGACCTTCGGGGAAAATCATACATAAACGACCGGAATTAACCGTTGCAATCAAGTTCTTCAAATCAGGCACGTCTAAGTTGCCGTATTCCATAATGTCGGCCGTTTTCATAAACAAACGCACCCAATAGTTGCGATACAGCTGCCCGTGAAGCGCAAAGATAGGGTCACCCGGCAGAAAGGCAAACAAAACAATCGGGTCTACCCAAGAAACGTGGTTCGAAATATAAACACCCTTTGTCGGGAGCTCTGATAAATCAAACCTCAGTTCAAAACGCGTTTTGAAGGTTTTGAAAAAACATCTTAATAAAAAGCGCACAACATGACGCATTGTTTATCTCCTTAAATTTTCTTTAAGCGAAAAAATACAACTTCGGCAATGAAATGTAAAGTAGGCACTTTGAGGAAACTATGGCAAAATTGTGCATAACTTAAAATGAAAGTTTATGTTTTTTTTCAATCGGATATGCTTTAACTGTTGATGAGTAAGGAAAAAAAATATGAAAAAGTTTTGTGCCTTGGCTTTGTTTTTGATGATTGCCGGATGTGAGAAAAATGTGTTATATCCGGGCGATAGCGGAAAAACGCTTTATTTGGACGTCGGTGAGCAGTTTTCAATCAAATTGCCGGAGAATCCGTCGACGGGATATGCTTGGCGTATTATCACCGTGCCTCAAAGCCAGATGGTTATTTCGCAGGTGGCAGATCAATTCGGGCATTCGCGTTCAAATGTGGTCGGCGCCGGTGGTGAAAGGATTTTTCAATATCAGGCAACAAATGCCGGAATGGTTGAAATTTACGGCTTTCATTCAAGACCATGGGAGTCCGACTCGGAAGCTGAACCTTCGTTTAAATATCAAATTGTTGTAAGATAAATAAAAAAAGCCCCCGTCTTGTGTGACAGGGGTAAATCTTCTCAGAATATGTCGCGTCAGTGGCAAATTGCCGGTTTCGCGTTCGCTTCTTTTTAAGGCTGCGTTACTGAGAGTGGCAGCAAAGAAGCTTGTTTCCATAACCTACGTCATATTTTTAGGTTTTAGCATTTTTTTATTAAAACCGGAGCCTATCATTTCAGCTCCCAAAAAAATGATGATGCAGGGTGGAGGTCTTGTTTTTGCATTCATACATTGCATATTTTTCGCGGCCGGGGATCACTTGTTGGATAAATTCTGAGTCGCGACCATGTTGGGACCTCTAATCATTTTTTTTTTGATTTTTTTAATTAATTATATGTTTGGCTGGGATCACGCCTCCTAATCCCTAGATTACGCTTAGATGGGCGTCAATCTGTGAGTTGTTTTCATATTTATATTTAAGTAATTCGTTTATGGACTTATTTATAATCCCAAAAAGAAAATTTGTCAAGACAAAAATTTAAAAATTTTGGAAATTTTGTATAAAAAAGTTCTAAGTATTTGAAAATGCTTAGAACTTTTTTTGAAAAAAATGTTTTTTTTATTTTATTCTGATGGTGTGTAAAAGGTTTGTCATCAAAGTTTGTCCGAACGGATAGCCGGCAGTGGCGATAATATATTCTCCTTTTTTGCCGTATCCCAAAGCTTTGGTGTGTTTGTTTGCAATGTGTTCAATCATATCAAAGTTTTTGAAAACATCAGTGTCAACAACGGCGCGCACACCCCAGACAATCCCCATACGAGAGGCGACATTTTCATGCGGGGTGATCGCAACAATCGGCAGTTTCGGGCGTTCTTTTGACATCGAAAATGTGGTAAAGCCCGAATTAGTGAAGGTCACAATCGCCGCAACATTCGGCAGGACTTCAGAGAGCTCTTTTGCCGCATAGGTGATGCCGAGCGATTCGAGAGAACATGTGTGTGTTTCATTGTGATATGTCTGCGCAATAAAATTCGAATCGCCTTCGACGCGCTCAATAATGTGGTGCATCATTTCAACTGCTTCAACAGGATAAGAGCCGACTGCCGTTTCAGCCGACAACATCACGGTGTCTGCCATATCATACACCGCGGTTGCCACATCTGAAACTTCGGCGCGAGTTGGGGTCGGGGCATTAATCATCGACTCTAACATTTGGGTAGCGACAATGACAGGTTTTGCCTGTTTGCGGCAAGCGGAAATGATTCTCTTTTGCAAGAGAGGAACCGTTTCAATCGGGCATTCAACACCTAAATCGCCGCGCGCAACCATAATCGCATCTGATAAGGCAATGATTTCGTCAAGCTCTTCTATGGCACTCGGTTTTTCAAGCTTTGAAATGATGAGCGCTTTGTTGCCAATCAGTTTCTTTGCGTCTTTGACATCTTGCGCCTTTTGAACAAACGATAAGCTCACCCAATCAACACCGAGTTTTAAGGCAAATTTGAGATCGTTGATATCTTTTTGGGTGAGAGCTGAAATCGGTAAAGCAATATTTGGAAGATTAACGCCTTTATGATCGGACAGTTTGCCGCCGACAATAACGGTTGTGAAAATATGCGAATCGTCTTTTTTCTTGACTTCTAAGATGATATTTCCGTCGTTGAGAAGAAGTTTGTCACCTTTTTTGACGGCTTTGAAAATTTCAACATGAGGCAAATTGACGCGTTTTTCGGTGCCGAGCGTTTCATCTAAATCAAGGATGAATTCTTGCTTGTCTTTTAAGATAACAGCGCCGTTTTCAAAACATCCGACACGAAGCTTCGGACCTTGCATATCTGCAACAATCGATATATGGCGTTTTTTCTTTTTGGACAATTCGCGCACGATTTTGAAACGCTTTTCATGTTCTTCATGTGTGCCGTGTGAAAAATTGAAACGAAAAGCATCGGCGCCTGCATCAATCAGTTTTGAGAGGACTTCTTTTGATCCGGTGGCAGGTCCGATGGTGGCTAAAATCTTTGTGTTTGTATTTTGTGGCATTGTTTTTCCTTGTAATGTTTTTTTGTTGATATAATCCAAAAATATGACTTGTAAAAGAGATTTTTTTTTGTTAAGTCTGTTTCTAGCATAAAAAGTTTAACTTATCATTTACGGAGAATAAAAAAATGGCTGAAGTCGGTGGAATTGCAAGCGACAGATTGCGCTCACTTATTGAAAGAATTGAAAAACTAGAAGAAGACAAAAAAGAAATTTCAACAGATATCAGAGAAGTTTTTGCAGAGGCCAAAAGTGCAGGCTTTGATGTAAAAATCATGCGCGCCATCTTGAAACTCAGAAAAATGGATGCGGCAGACCGCGATGAGCAGGAATTTTTGATTGACACATATCGTAAAGCTCTTGATATGTAAGATTATTGATGCTTTGATATAGCCTTGCTTGTTGCAGGGCTTTTTTTCAAAAAAAATCAAAAAAAGTTGTTGCAAAATAAAATTTAGTTTGTTATAAGAAGTTCACATTCAAGGACGCGTGTATAGCTCAGTTGGTAGAGCAACTGACTCTTAATCAGTGGGTCCAGGGTTCGAATCCCTGTGCGCGTACCAATAAAATCAAGGGTTCTGAAATTTTTCAGAACCCTTTAATTTTTCCCGGTGCCTCACCGGTGCCGTACTTTTTTGAAGCTCAAACAAAACTAAAGAGAGCAAAATTTCACAAATATCAGTGCCTCATATTTTTGGCACTGAAAAGAAACCTCCTGATCTGAAACGTAATAAAATATAAATTTCCCCAAAATGCTAAAGAAGATACATTGTTTAACATTTTCTCGGAAAACCGCGTAAAATAAGCACTTTTGAAAATGCACAAAATACCGCATATAAAAAAATGTTAAACTTTGTGCAGATTCGCCACATTGTTTAACATTTTAGAGATTTTTGAAAATTTTATTAATTGCTCGTTACACTCTCACATTTTCTACCGCGTTGGCGAGCATTTTTTCGTTGTAATTAAAGTACTTTTGAGTTGTAACTATATTGCGATGATTTGCTAATTTTTGTACCAAACAGATATTAACGCCGGAATTAACCAGTTTTGAAACAAACAGATGCCTTCCTA
>JAFVFH010000021.1 GCA_017475525.1 Alphaproteobacteria bacterium
ATTTTTTTACAAATTTTTCATTTTTTTGGCAAAATAAGCTAAACGCTTTCATCTGTTAGTTTATCTTTGTATTTTTTTGCTCCCTGTTTTGGCAAGTTTCCGTCCACTTTGGCTGACTATTTAAACGTTCGTTTATGTTACAGTTGAGATAAAATTAAAACTTAACCTATCGGGCGGGGAAAATCCTCCCCGCCCAAGATAAAATGAAAGGACAAAACAATGGATAAATATGATAGAGCATTTAATGCCGATTGGGATGAATATAAGCAATTACGCACATTTATTGGAGATCGGTATAATGGGTTTATTGATTTATTAAAAGAAAAATATCACATAGAAATTCCTGAGAACCTTCAAGGAGATTATCCGCAACCGAGCGATTTAGGTCTTTTTATCGCTGATAAATACGGGCTTTCAAAAGATAAAGATGAAGATTATAACAGGCTTTATGGGATGCGCTTTCTAGCAAAAATCGGAAAAGATTTGAAAGAAGATAATTTCTTTGAGGGTTTAGAAGATAAGCTTGAGATTGTTAAAGAAAATCTTCCTGAAATTATGAAGTATTTGCAAAAGGAGTTTCCGACACATTCGTTCCTTCGTTTATATACTGACACGCAAGATTTTAACGATAGGCGTATAGCTGCGCTTTCAATTGACGTTGCAGAATCTGTTTGCGCTCAAGAAAACAGTAAAACAAGTAAATCAGAAAAAATCAGCAAAGGTATCGATTATTTAGCAGAAATTGGTGAAACCGCATTTTGGACAAGAGAAAAATATGCCAACAATTTTCTGGCTGTTTTGAAATATCTTGAAAAGAATGATGGTTTAGATGTATCTGAAGTCAGAGATGCCTATTTAAGAGAAGTTGAAAAAAAGCAAAACGATCCATTTTATGCAAGATTAGATCCTTGGCATGCAAAAGAGCCTGATCCGTCAGTTGAAAAAGAGTTACATAAGATTGTTGAGAAAAAATTTGCCAATTTAGATGAAGGAGAATTTGCTAACTCAAAAGAGAATATATATCACCAAACAATGAAATACTACAGAGTAACGGCTTTGAAAGCTGTGCTGGATCAGCAAAAACAAATGACACAGGCGCGTTCCGGTTATACTAAATAAAAGTATTTTAGCGCAAATTAAAAACAAAGGAGTCGTTAATATGTCATATCAACCAACCGTGTATGAAAAGATTGTTTGCGATTTTTTAGATGGCAAAGAGCTCAAGTTTTCAGATTATCAAGAAGAACTTTCCGAACGCGGTTGGTCTGATAAACGTTATTTTGACGCTTATGTTCAAGATATGAAATATATCAAATCTTTAATGGATTCACCGGATTTTAATTTGCGTCAAGCCGCTGACATTGTAAAAAAGAATCACCCCTCGAAAAATGAAGATGTGTTGCGATTTTCTTTAACCGATAAAGAAAAAGAAATTGTTCTTAAAGCCGAAGAGTTGGGTTCAGTCAAAGATGGCGAGGTGATAGAGTATGATGGTTATGATAAAAAAATTGTTTGCGCCGATTATAAAAACTTACCTGAAAACGCAGATGCTTTTGTTATTTTTTCAGGCCACCCCGGATCTGCCGAACCAGCTATTGAAGCTTGGTTGACAGATTTGAAAAATACAGGAAAGCCGAAGAAACTTGTTTTTTTAGGTTTGTATGACAATCAGGGAAACACCGATTTCAGCCAAAAAGGCTTGGAATACAATACCGGTAGCGAAGTTGAAATGTACGTGCGTTATTGCCGCTCGCTTGGTATTTCAGAAGAAATTTTGCAAGAATGTCTGGTCACCCCAAATGACACTTCAACCGAAGACAATACACAACTTTTAGCAGAAATCAGAAACAAGTATTTTGATAAAAATAAAGATGCCTCATTTGTTATGTTCGGCTATCCGGCTTATCAAAAAAGAATTGCCTCTGAATTTTCGTTTGCCTTTAATCAGATGGAAAAACAAGGAAAAGTCGCTTCAACAAATTTTGTGATGCCGGCTGTGCCGATAAGCAAAGACGAACACGATAGATTCTTGTCGTATGACAATTTAGACGGCATCGCTCAAGATATTATCATCGGTAATTGTGTGGCGCATCCGTATCGTGTTAGTGCCGGAGGACGTTTCGATTCAAAACTTGGGAATTATCCCGAAGAATTTAAGCCCTTACTTCCCATCTCTTTGGTTTATTCGTATCCGAATGTTGCTAATGAACTTGCCGGAACAGATATAAAAGTCGGTACAATGCTAAAATTGCTTCGAGCGGTTCAACATGATGTTTATCAATTTGAAAATGCGCGTCAGGTTGATTTTACGATTAAACGTAATTTGGCTAATGTTGCAAAAAGACTATCCCTGGAAGGTTTAACGTCGGCTGAAAACATTTATCATGGCAATGGCTTAAAAGCAAAAGAAGCTGTTGATCGTATCAAAAAACATCAGCAATCGACCAACGAAGATGTTAACGCAACAGAAGCGGCAAAAGTTCTTTTGGGATCGGAAACAGTAAATCCGAGAAAACTTAAAGGTGCTGCCGATTATCTAAAAAATTACTGGCAAAAGCAATTAGCCGAAAGAAAACGTGAAAAATAATATTTTATGAAAGGACAAAACGATGAGTATACGAGATAAAATAAATGAATCAAAAGAAAGAGTTAAGCGAAAACAATTATTAGACAGAGCTTTGTTTGTTCCTTGTGAAGTTTCTAAGGGTCAACGTCTTTCTGTTGATGAATTGTTAAAACAAATGGTCAAAACATCGGCTGAGAGGAAACTGCCCGTTAAAAGCGAATTTGAAGGGCACGAATTTTCCATAGATGCAGGTATGCCGATGGGACCGGCGCTAAAAGCATGGAAAGATCAGGCATGTATGCCATGGTTGGAGGAAATGCCCCCACAAGATGTGGCTGATGTCTTAAACGACACTTCAAAGGCAACGCGTATAGAAAATAATTCTCGCTCATTTCAAGAGGCAGCGGCTGTTGAAATATTGGTTACGAAATATCCGGAACACGCCGATAAATTAACAACATTGCAACTCTTAAATTCATTTTACAGGGCAAAAGAAGAGAATGTCGGAAATCTTGAAACAGCTTTGGATGCAAGCCTTAACAAATATCTTGCCGGAGAACAAACATTTCCGGTCACACTTCAAAATGTGGTGACATTGCAACAATTGCGCGAATCGTATTCGGCAATGAAACTTGAAGACCCTCAAAAGCTTAATGATCGGATGGCTCAGACCGAGCTTGAAATGCTCCAAAACCTTACGCCGAATGATTTAACATATGTTTCAGATAAATTATTGGCTGATGGTTTTAAAATTGCACAAAAACATAAAGAAAAAGGAGATTTTACTCAAATTTTTCAAAATGAGCTTATGCAAAACAGACTTGGTAAAGGTAATATTTTTGATCCACGCCAATAAATAATAGGCTTCATAACATATTTTACGAAAGGACAAAACGATATGGGAAATAGATGGTGTTGAAGCCGAAGTGGTAGATGATTCAAAATTTTTCCCGAAAGAATATCATTCAAAATATTCCCCCCAAAAGGCAATGGCGGGTATAATCTGTAACAAGAAAGCACCTTCAAGGGTGCTTTCTTTATATTCTCTGCATGGCATCTAACGCGCCTTGTAAAATGTAGGCGGCGGCAGAGGCGTCCAAAACCTTTTTTCTTTTTGTGCGCGAGAGGTCAACTTCGTTAATCAAAAAGCTTTCCACAGCTTTGGAAGATAGTCTTTCATCCCAAAAAGCATAAGGCAAATCAATTTCACCTGCAATTTTTAAGGCAAATTTGCGCGTTTGTTCCGCAGTTTCACCCTCCGTGCCGTTCATTTGTTTCGGCAGGCCGTAAACAATGCCGCAAACCTCTTTTTCTTTGATAATGCGCCTGATTTCCTCCACATCTTTTTGAAAACTTGTTCGCTCAATAATCTTATATGAGGTTGCCACCATCCTCATCATATCAGAAACCGCAACGCCCAATCTTTTGGTGCCAAAATCAAATCCGATCAGCGCGCCATATGGTTTCAAGTTTTGTTTAAATTCTTTCAGTTCCATATTTTCCTCTATAGTCCTCCCCCTTGAGGGAATTTCCTCTATAGTCCTCCCCCTTGAGGGAATTTCCTCTATAGTCCTCCCCCTTGAGGGGGGAGGTTTGGAGGGGGTGATAATAAATTTTCTTTTTTTACTCTAATCAACCTTAAAAAAATGTCAAACGCTAATTGAATTTTAAGAATATGCACATAAAATATCCTTAATTGTAATTTTTTTAAGGGTGCTTGATATGAAATTAAAACATTTAATCTTCGGGCTTTTGTGCTTTTTTGCGATGCCTTCTCATGCCGAACTTGAAATAGACATTGTCGGTGCCACGCGCGAGGCGATGCCGATTGCCATTCCGAAAATGATAACCCATACAAACGCTTTGGGTCAGCTTTTCGGTGTAGGAAGTTATGCCTCAAAAATTCGCGGTGTTGTGATGGCCGATTTAGAGCGTAGCGGTCTTTTCCGTGTGATAGACGAGGCAAGTTACATTGAAGATTTAACCTCGATTGACGAACGCCCGAATTTTACCGATTGGCGCGCCATCAAAGCTCATGCTCTTGTTCAGAGTGCCGTTTCTGAAACTGAAAACGGACAACTCAAAGTTGAGTTTCGTCTTTGGGATGCCTTAAACGGCGATCAGCTTCAAGGCCAGTCTTATACCACCACAAAAGACAATTGGCGCCGTATTGCCCACATCATCTCAGATGATATTTATGAGCGCTTAACCGGCGATAAAGGCTATTTTGACACCCGTGTGGTGTATGTTTCTGAAAGCGGTCCGGCAACAAAGCGTGTCAAACGTTTGGCGATTATGGACCAAGACGGCGAAAATCACAAGTTTTTAACTTCCGGCGCCGCGATGGCATTAACCCCGCGTTTTTCGCCGAATATGCAAAAAGTGACCTATATTTCGTTTTCAAATGACATGCCGAGAGTGTATATTTTAGACATTGAATCCGGCAAACAAGAGCTTTTGGGTAACTTCCCCGGCATGACTTTCGCACCTGTCTTTTCACCTGACAGCTCAAAGGTTTTGCTCTCTTTTGCCGCCAAAGGCAACACCGAGATTTATGAAATGGATTTGAAGAAAAAATCCACCCGCCAGCTCACACGTCACCCTGCGATTGATACATCGCCGTCTTATTCGCCGGATGGAGAAAAAATCGTGTTTAACTCCGACCGTGGCGGTAATCAACAGCTTTATGTCATGGATTCGGACGGTTCCAATGTTGAGCGTATCAGCTTTGGCAATGGGAGATATGCCACCCCTGTTTGGTCGCCGCGCGGTGACTATATCGCCTTTACGAAAATGTCGGGCGGCAACTTCTATATCGGCGTGATGCACCCCGATGGCACGGGTGAACGTATTTTGGCAAGCGGCTATTTGGTCGAAGGTCCGACATGGTCACCGAACGGGCGTGTGCTGATGTTCTTCAAACAAGAGCGCGCCTCAGGCAATCGTGCCGCTCCGGTGAGATTATATACCATTGATGTCACAGGCTATAACGAACGCATGGTTGTAACACCTGCGGAAGCTTCAGATCCCGCTTGGTCGCCGCTTCTTCCGTAAATTAAAAGCCTCTCGGTTGAGAGGCTTTATTTTTGCTTACTTCTTAAATGCTTGCGTAATCATTGCCTGCAAGGCTTTACCACGCTTTGTTCGCATCAAAACCATACAAGCCGAGCTCAGCATAATTGTTATAGCGGCAAACCAATCAATTGCCGAAAACGAGAGTGCAGGCAAAAGCGCCAAAGCACCGGCAATTGACTCCACAAAATAGGTGAATACGGCTTGCGTTGAACGAAACATCATAAAATATTCGCTGTTTGATAAGCTCACGGCATATAAATAAAAATACATAGATGCCGCATAAAAACAAACAGCGTTAATCAAACCGCAAAGTATATTGTTTGGCGCCACATATTCGGCCGGGCTTGGCAATATTTTCAAAAATTTGAATGTATTAACAAAGCTTTCCGGCAAGAAAGAAACAATGCCGCCTAAAATGGCAGAAACAATCATAAGAGTGATAGCGCAAACAAACAAAATCCAACCGGTCAGGCTCAATCTGTCGCGAATACTCAAATCAGCTTTGTTATCGTGGTGCACTTCGGCAAAAATCGTGCGTGCATTATTGAGCAATGCGGATATCACAACAAAAACAACGGCTTTAACGGCAGTATCGATTGGCAAATCAGCCACTAAAATAAAACAGCCGAACAAAATAAAGACCATGGAAATAAAGTCAATAAAACAAGGCTTGCGTTTAAAAATAGCCCACGCCAACAAAACCGAAAATATAATTTCGACATTGCCGAGCAAGTTGGCTTGCGTTGAAGATATATAAACAAAAGCCATCAACATAAACAAGTTTCTGAAAATTTGTAAAAATCCGAACACCCATGTTTGATAATTTGTGATAATTTCTTTGATGTTCGTGTTCCTTCCGCCGATGGCAATGAGTGCCAATCCGCTGAATAAAATATTTGAACAGGCAATGGCAAATTGGTTGCAACCGTGCTCAAGCAAACTATAGCGCAAAAAAATGTTTGAAACAGCCCATAAGAAAACGGTCAAAACAGAAAAAAATGCGCCTTTATACATATTAACCATATTAAAAGTCCTTATAAAGTCATCAATAACGCTTATCTTAGCTTATCAAACAAAAAAACCAACATTTTTTTTGTATCTTTCTACAAAAAACTATTGCTTTTTAGACAAAATATGATATAAAAGAATCAGTTTAGTATTTTTTAAGGAGATAAGAATATGGCAAAAACACTTGTAAAAGATAACACAGGTCGCACCAGAATTGAAGATATTGCAGATCGTGTGGCTAAAGAAGAAGCTAAAAAAGTAAACACAAATAAAAATGAAGAGTTAGATTTTACTGAAAAAGGAAAAATTCGTAAGGAAGCTTATGAAGCAATGCTTTATGGCGGATCTAATTTTAATGACCACGATAGATAAAAAAGCCTGCTTTTGGGGTTGTATGAAAAAAAAAGCGCTTGAGTAAAGCGCTCTTTTTGTATACAGAAAACCCCGCGTTAGACGCGGGGTTCAGTGAAGCTTTCAGCGGTGAGATGGACAAAGCGCTCCAATTGGGTTAAAATTTTGCGGTCTGCCAAGACGCAAAATAACCCAATTGGAGAACATTCATGAAGAATGATTTAG
>JAFVFH010000022.1 GCA_017475525.1 Alphaproteobacteria bacterium
ATAGATTTCGGATCACCACCATGTTCGCCGCAAACGCCGAGGTGAATGTCAGGATTGACCTTTCTGCCCTCAACGCAAGCGCGTTTGACGAGTTTGCCGACACCTTCAACATCAATTGAGGCAAACGGATCTGCCACATAGATGCCGCGAGCGCGATATTCGTCCAAAATTGCGCCTGTATCATCACGGCTCATACCGAGTGTTGTTTGTGTTAAGTCGTTTGTGCCGAAGCCGAAGAATGCAGCGCTTTGAGCGAGTTCTTCAGCCATCAAGGCAGCGCGAGGCAATTCAATCATCGTGCCGACGATGTAGTCAATCTTTTTGCCTTTTTCAGCAAAGACTTTTTCAGCTGTTGTGTCGATAATTGCCTTCACGATATCCAATTCCTTTTTCGAGCCTGTTAAAGGAACTTCGATTTCAGGAATAACCTTGATGCCTTCCTGCTCAGATTCAATCGCAGCTTCTAAAATAGCGCGAGCTTGCATTTCGGCAATTTCAGGATATGTAATCGGCAAACGGCAACCACGGTGACCGAGCATCGGGTTCAATTCATGCAAAGCATTTGAACGAGCTTTGACTTCTGCCAAAGTTTTGCCAAGCTTATCAGCAAGTTCTTGCATTTCCGGATCTGTATGCGGCAAAAATTCGTGAAGCGGCGGGTCAAGCAAACGAATGGTGACCGGCAAACCGTTCATGATTTTGAACAAATCTTTGAAGTCTTGCTTTTGATAAGGCAACAATCTAGCCAAAGCCTCACGGCGACCGGCTTCGTTGTCAGCCAAAATCATGGCACGCATATCGGCAATTCTGTTTGCATCAAAGAACATGTGTTCCGTTCTTGCCAAACCGATACCTTGCGCACCGAATGCCAAAGCTTGTGCGGCATCTTTCGGTGTTTCGGCATTCGCGCGAACTTTCAAACGACGGATTTCATCAACCCAGCCCATCAATTTGCCGAAGTCGCCTGAATTTGTATCAGCCTGAACTGTCGGAATTTGACCTTCAATGATTTGGCCTTTAGCGCCGTCTAATGACACCCAATCGCCTTCGTTGATTTGAACACCGGCTTTTGTCTTCATTGTTTTGGCTTTAACATCAATGGTGATGTCTGTTGAACCGGAAACACAAGGTGTGCCCATGCCGCGAGCCACAACGGCTGCGTGAGATGTCATACCGCCACGAGCCGTAATCACACCTTGAGAGGCGTGCATACCGCCGATATCTTCCGGAGATGTTTCGTTGCGGATTAAGATAACTTTTTCGCCTTTAGAAGCCCAAGCTTCAGCATCTTCTGCGCTGAATACGGCACGACCGACAGCAGCACCAGGGGAAGCAGGCAAGCCCGTTGCGATAACGTTTTTCTTGGCTTTCGGATCAAGCATCGGGTGCAATAATTGGTCTAATTGGTCTGCACCGACGCGCACGATGGCTTCTTCATGGTTTAATAAACCTTCTTCAACCATTTCAACAGCCATACGAACGGCAGCAGCTGCTGTGCGCTTGCCGTTACGGCATTGAAGCATCCAAAGTTTGCCATGCTCAATCGTGAATTCCATATCTTGCATGTCTTTGTAGTGTGCTTCCAAATTGTTACGTGCATCAACAAGCTCTTTGTAGAGGTGAGGCCATCTTTCTTCGAGTGATGTGCCGTCACCGATTGAGCCCATCGGTTGCGGTGTGCGGATACCGGCAACAACGTCTTCGCCTTGTGCGTTGACGAGGTATTCACCGTAATATCTGTTTTCACCGGTTGCAGGGTCACGAGAGAAGCAAACACCTGTTGCGCAGTCGTCGCCGGCGTTACCGAACACCATGGTTTGAACGTTAACGGCTGTGCCCCAGTCACCGGGGATGTTATTCAATTTGCGGTATGTGATAGCACGTGCAGACATCCAAGAACCAAACACGGCGCCAATACCTGCCCAGAGTTGTTCCCAAGGATCTTGCGGAACGACTTTGCCGATCTTTTGACCGATTTCTTTGTATTGACGGACGAGCTCTTTCAAATCATCGGCTGTCAAATCTGTGTCAGACTTGTAGCCTTTTGATTTTTTCATGTTGTCCAATGCTTCTTCATACAAATCTAAGTCAGCACCCAAAACAACGTCTGAGAACATTTGAAGGAAACGACGATAAGAGTCGTAAGCAAATCTTTCGCTGCCTGATGCTTTTGCCAAAGCTTTAACCGTTTCATCGTTCAAACCGAGGTTTAATACCGTGTCCATCATGCCGGGCATTGAAACACGAGCACCAGAACGCACTGAGAACAACAACGGATTTTGCTCATCGGCAAATTTTTTGCCCATAATGCCTTCAACATATTTCACAGCTTCACGGACTTGATCTTTCAAATCTTGAGGATATGTGTTGTTGTTAGCATAGTAGTATGTGCACACTTCTGTTGTGACGGTAAATCCGGGAGGAACGGGAAGGCCGACTTTGTTCATTTCAGCCAAGTTCGCACCCTTGCCACCCAAAAGATTGCGCATTAAAGCATCGCCTTCGGCACTGCCGTTACCAAATTTATAAACCCATTTACTCATGGTGATTATTGCTCCTTTGTAGCAAGTTATAAGTTAAACACACAGCCCTAAATCCGCACCTTAGAAAGGCACGCCTTAAAGCCAATTCAAATAAAAACTTTTTCAAGTTGGCGTCAATTTATACCAATCATTTTGATTCTTCAAGCAAAAAATGAAAGATTTGCATATATAAAAAGCCTCTCGGCAGAGCAAGAGGCTTTCAAAATAAAAAGTTGATGAATTAGTATCCAATCAAACGAGACGGATTACCGAGCAAAATCATACATCTTTGCCCCGGTGAAAGCAATACATCAGAACCTTGCGTTAAGGTCATGACCTGACCGTTGTCAAGCCTAACAACATATTCATATCCCATTTGAGAAGATAACACTCCTTGAGCCTTGTCACCGGCATAACCGCCTAAAAGCGCACCACCTACTGCGCCTAAATTGTGAGCCGTTTTACCGCCACCGATGGCATAGCCACCGACACCGCCTGCAAGAGCGCCTGCAAGCATACCGGCATTGTTATCGGATTTGACTTGCACCTGACGGACACTGATAACTGAACAAGGACTTGCAGCCGCAGCTCTGCCGACAGAACTTGTGCCGTATTGATTTGAGTTGATGTCTGCCTGACAAGCCGCCAAAAGTGCGGCGAAGCTCAAAAGAGATAATGTTTTTTTCATGGATAAAATCTCCTAAGATGGTTAAAAATGATGATATATAATATAGAAAAAAATTTTTTTGTTGTCAATGCTAGACTTTCAAACTTTGTTGATGTATAGTGCAAAAAGTTTGAAACAAAAAATAATTAAAAAAGGATATTTAAGTGATGTTAAAACGTTCAAAAATCGCAGATTTGTTGAGCTCGGATACAGCCCAAGACAAAGTTCTGATTAAAGGTTGGGTTAAAACAAGAAGAGATTCGAAAGATTTTTCGTTTGTGGAGGTTAATGACGGCTCTTGTCTTAAAAATATGCAGGTTATTGCGCTTAACAGCTTAGATAATTATGAGGATATCAAAAAATTATCCACAGGTTCATCGGTGGCTGTTGAAGGAGCACTCGTTGAATCGCAAGGCGGAAGCCAAAAATATGAAATCAAAGCTGACAGAATTGAAATATACAGCATTGCGCCTGATGACTACCCGTTGCAAAAAAAGAAAATGACGGACGAATATTTGCGCACGATTGCGCATTTAAGACCGCGCACAAACAAATATGGTGCCGCTTTCAGGATTCGCTCGGAGCTCTCATATGCTATTCATAAATTTTTCCATGACAGAGGTTTCAGATATGTGCACACGCCGATTATCACAGGTTCGGACTGCGAAGGGGCAGGTGAGATGTTTCAGGTGACAACGCTTGATTTGAGCCAAACACCCAAAACAAAAGACGGCAAAATCAACTATGCAGAAGACTTTTTTGGAAAAGAGGCGCATTTGACCGTTTCTGGACAATTAAACGGAGAAATGTATGCTTGCGCATTGGGTGATATTTATACATTCGGACCGACTTTCAGAGCCGAAAACTCAAATACGCCGCGTCATGCCGCCGAGTTTTGGATGATTGAGCCTGAAATGGCGTTTGCAGATCTTCATGACGATATGCAGGTGGCGGAAGATATGGTTCGCTTTTGTGTGAAACATGTGATGGAAAATTGTGCCGAAGATTTAGAATTGTTTGAAAAGTTTGTTGATCCGACCTTAAAACAAACCCTTGAAAATATTGCTCACAATGATTTTGCTAAAGTGAGCTACGAAGAGGCGATTGAGCTGATGAAAAAATCCGGCAAAAAATTTGAATATGCACCGGAATACGGTATTGATATGCAAACGGAGCATGAGCGCTTTTTAGCTGAGGAATACTTTAAAAAGCCCGTGATTGTATATAACTATCCAAAAGAAATTAAAGCGTTTTATATGCGCTTAAACGATGATGGAAAAACGGTGGCAGCCATGGATGTTTTGGTGCCGAGAATCGGGGAACTCATCGGCGGATCTCAGCGTGAGGAAAGATATGATGTTTTGACTTCGCGTATTAAAGAGCTCGGAATGCGACTTGAAGACTATGAGTGGTATTTGGATTCGCGCAAGTACGGATCTGTGCCACATGCGGGATTTGGGCTTGGCTTTGAGCGTATGATGATGCTCATCACCGGTATTTCAAATATTCGTGATGTGATTCCTTTCCCAAGAACACCAAAATCGGTTAACTTCTAAGGAGTGTTGATTTGAGGGCATTTTGGTTATTTGCTTTGTTTTTGGCGTTTGCAATAGAGGCAAAAGCGCAAAGCGAAGATTTTTCAAAACCGGAACAGGAGCTTGGAAAAATTGAAACAATCCAAAGACCAAGATGCTCCGATAAGGCATTTGAGAAAAAAATTCAAGAGGCTGTGCAAGCATATTTTCAAACAAAACCGTCGGATTCAACTGTTGCAAAGCGTCGAAAGGTTTTGAAGCTTAAAAAATTGCACGATTTCGAGGAAGTTTTAGCAAAAGTATTCACGCCGGATATGGACTATCGCACGGCAAATGCCTTAATTAAGATCAAAATCAATGAACATGTCAAAGAAGATGAAATTGTTTTGTGCAAACAAGGTGCCCAAAAAGGAAAGGCAATATATGTGATAGCTTATCCTTATTTAGACAATTTTAAGGTACATATTATCAATTTAGATGAGCAAAATACGGATGATGACGCCGTTTCTTTTATTTATCCCTGAAAGCAGAAAATGAGCGAGAATAAGAGTTTAGTTGTTGTTAATAACCAAAAAAATTTGCCCGCTGTCATAGAAGATAACGGACTTGCCACTTATTTGGAAGAAATTAAAAAATTTCCGCTTTTAAGCGAAGAAGAAGAAAATGCGCTTATCAACGATTTTGTAAACAATGGCAACTTAGAAGCAGCGCAAAAACTCATCACATCGCATTTAAGGCTGGCGGCAAAAATCGCTTTGACATACAGGCGTTACGGCTTGCCGATGCAAGATATGATTTCGGAAGCAAATATTGGTTTAATGCAGGCGGTGAAAAAGTTTGATCCGAATAAAAAAGTGCGTTTGGCAACGTATGCGCTCTGGTGGATTAAGGCTGCCATTCATGATTATATTTTGCGTTCGTGGTCGCTTGTGAAAATCGGTACGGTGGCGGCTCAAAAGAAGTTATTTTATAATTTAGGCAGGTTGAAAGCGCGTTTGGGTGTTTATGAAAACAGGGAGTTGGAGCCGAGTGAGGTCAAACAAATTGCGCACGAACTCGTCGTTGATGAAAAAGATGTTGTTGAGATGAACAGGCGAATCGGCGGCGATAAATCGCTCAATACCCCTATTTATGGCGACGATGATGAACAAAAAGAAGGTATTGATATGCTCTCCGATTCAAGAGAAAATATTGAAGGAAAGCTTGCAAGCAAAGAAGAATCTTTGATGCGTCGCAAAATTTTGATGGCCTGCTTGAGCGAATTAAACGAGCGCGAACAATTTATCATCAAAAATCATGTATTGACGGATTCGCCTTTAACGCTTGATGAAATCGGTGAAAAATTTGACATCAGCCGCGAACGTGTGCGTCAGATTGAAAAACGTGCACTTGAAAAATTGAGTGCATCGGTCAAAGCAAAGATTGCGGCATAAAAATGAATAATTCCGTTTATGAAAATACGATTCGCAAACTCTCAAGCGGAGGCATTGAAAGTCCGCGTTTGGAAGCAAGACTTTTGATTGCGGATATTTTGAAAACAAGTGCAGATAATGTTGGTATTTCAACACAATTGTCTCAAAACCTTGAAAAAATACTTGAAGAACATATTGCCCAAAGGATAGCAGGCAAACCGCTTGATAAAATTATCGGGCGTAAAGGTTTTTATAAGTTTGAGTTTGAGGTTTCCCAAGATGTTTTGTCGCCACGCCCCGAAACGGAAATTTTGGTAGAAGAAGCCCTAAAAATAATCAAAGAAAACAAATTTCGAAAAGTGGCAGATTTTGGACTTGGCTCAGGGTGTATTTTGCTTTCGCTTTTAAAAGAAATTGAGGATTTGCAAGGTATGGGGATTGATGCCTCAAAAAAAGCCTTGAAAATTGCACAAAAAAATGCGCAAGGGCTCGGGGTGGAAGATAAATGTATATTTTTGCTGAAGAGCTGGTTTGATGAAGATTTTTTTCAAGCTTTGGGCGAGAATTTTGATATGATTGTTTCAAACCCGCCGTATATCAAAACAGATGATATCAAAACACTTGATATCGGAGTTCAAAAATATGATCCGCTACTGGCGCTTGACGGGGGCATTGACGGCTTGAAAGACTATTTGCAAATCGCAAAAACAGCGCCGAGCGTTTTGAAAAAAGGCGGATATATTTTGCTTGAAGTCGGCTTGGGGCAGGCTTTAGATGTGCAAAAGATTTTTGAAGAACATGGCTTAGCGCACATCTCAACGCTCAAAGATTATGCCGGCATTGACCGCGTGGTTATTTTAAGAAAATAATTTTTTTCTTTACAAATAAAATCAATAATGTTAAAATATATACATCGTTTGAAAATCAAACGATGGTGTCTACAAAACACATTTGACCAAGTAGCTCCTTGTATGAGGAGTTGTTGAAATAAGCGCATTTTGTGTGACGAATAAAACAGACTGTGGTCAAACAGTTTTGTAGCTCCTCCATTTTGAAAATTTCAAGGTGGATTTTTTTTGATCTTAACAAAATAGGAGAACGAAAATGAAGAAAAAAATTTTAGTTTTTACACTGGTGTTGTGTTGGCAGTCAAATGCCATGGCAATCGCAAATTGCCCTCAAGGGACAACAGAAAATGTTGATTGTTGGAGTTGCGGTGTTGATTGCACGGCATATTTGAGCAATATAAAAGATGAAGCAGGAAATATTGTGAAAGTTTCGGGGACAGAGACGGCATCTCAAAAACTGACTGTTATCGGAACAGGTGATATGCAAAACTATTCTCCTGTTTGTGATAATGGTTGCTCATCGACATCTCCGTGGTATACTTTTCGTGATTCAATTACAGATATTAAAGTGGAAGGATTGGATTCAGTAGGAGGATGGGCTTTTTCTTTTATGAATAAAGTCTCATCGGTTGAACTTTCCGAGGGATTAAAAGAAATTAAAACAGGTGCTTTTTTTGAAAATTCCAGTTTAACATCGATTGAAATACCGGATAGTGTTGAATCAATATCAGATGCTTTTAATGATTGCGGGCTTTTATCGTCCGTGAAGCTGCCTTCAAGCCTAAAAACACTTGATGCTAGTGCATTTTCAAATGCCGCTATTGAAAATATTGTTATTCCGACAAGTGTGACGTCCGTATCTGCTGATGCTTTCGGAAATGCGACGTCAGCCGGTGGTTATTATTCAAAATCCAAAATCATCAATGTTTATTGCAATGAGGAAATTGCCAATCAGTGTGAGGCAGCCGTGCAATGGAAAAGAGATCTGGGAAAAGAGGTCAATGTGATACCTTATCAAAAGGACGGTCATCAAATTTTTTACAATAACCATTGGTATAACAGTGCAAATGACATTTTGTTCGGCACTTATCTTAAAAAACGCGTATATACTGTTGAAGAAGCTCAAAAAGTGAGCAAAAAGACGGGAAACACATTTAAGCTCAGGTATAAATAGTTTTAAGCGTTTTTGAGCATTTGATTGAAGGTCGATTGCGCCATATCGATTTCAAAGCGATCAAGCGTTCTGTCAGTGGGGATTTCAACATCCGAAACAAGGTTGACAAGGTTCAATAAAAGCTTTTCTTCTAAAAGCGCATAATAATCTTCATCTTGAGGGATTTGCGTCAAATATAAAAGCTCTAAAAAAGTTTCTTGCTTGGAGGTTTTGACAATATCTTTTTTCAAACTTTCTGTTTGAGCCTGTAAAAATTGCCCGTTGTCATCATTGACTTTCAAAGACAGAATGACTTTATAATAAGGCTCAAATCGAGGATATGCCAAAACTTTTAGCCCGTTCAGGTTTGTCATTTCAAACGGGTCAAAATTTTGAAATTTATCGAGCTTTAATTTGTTGTCATACAAAGCCAAATCGGTCGAACGCAATTTTTCTTGTTTTTTCGGCTCAAACATCAATGTCTTCCTTATCAAATATTTTTCAAAAAATCTGTATCGATTTTATTTTTATTTAACTTTTATGTATTAAATCTAACGTATATTTATTAAAAAATTGTAATTTTTTTTAAGGATACAACAAATGAGCAAAAGTGCAATAGAAATTTTTGATAACACACTTGTGCCGATGGTGATTGAACAAACATCGCGCGGTGAACGGTCTTTTGATATTTTTTCGAGGTTACTCAAAGAGCGCATCATCTTTTTAACAGGTGAGGTTAATGACGAAGTATCTTCTCTTGTATGCGCCCAACTTTTGTTTTTGGAATCGGAAGATCCGAAAAAAGATATCTTCCTTTACATCAATTCACCGGGAGGGGTTATCACATCGGGCATGGCGATGTATGACACAATGCAATATATTTCATGCGATGTGGCAACGCTTTGTATCGGGCAGGCTTGCTCAATGGGGTCGTTTTTGCTTGCAGGCGGCGCAAAGGGCAAGCGTTTTTCGCTTCCGAATTCTCAGATTATGATCCATCAGCCTTCTGGCGGCGCAAAAGGGCAGGCGGCCGATATTGAAATTCAGGCAAGGCTCATTTTGGATATGAGAAAACGTTTGAATGAAATTTATGCCCTAAATACAGGTCAAAAATTATCGGTTATTGAAAAAGCAATGGACAGAGATAATTTTATGACGCCTGTCGAGGCTAAAAAATTTGGTTTGATTGATGAAATTGTGAAAAACCGTGCAGAAATAAAGTAAGGAGAAAAAAGTGAGCGACGATAAAGAATTGCATTGTTCATTTTGCGGTAAAAGCCAAAATGAAGTTAAAAAATTGATTGCCGGACGCGGGGTTTATATCTGCGATGAGTGTATTGATGTTTGTATCAATATTGTGTCGGAAGAACTGCATCAGGAAAAGTCAAACACGCCTTTGTTTGAAGGCGAATTGCCGACACCTTCGAAAATCAAGAACTTTTTGGATCAATATGTGATTGGGCAAGATGATGCTAAAAAGGTGTTGTCCGTTGCGGTTTATAATCACTACAAGCGTTTGAACTGCCAAAGCGAACATAAAGATGTTGAGGTTTCAAAATCAAATGTGATTTTGATTGGTTCGACAGGCTCGGGCAAAACTTTGCTTGCACAAACTTTGGCACGCATTTTGGACGTGCCTTTTGCAATAGCTGACGCCACAACCTTAACCGAAGCCGGCTATGTGGGTGAAGATGTTGAAAACATCATCTTAAAACTCGTTCAGGCAGCGGATTATGACATCGAAAAAGCCGAGCGTGGCATCGTCTATATCGATGAAATCGATAAAATTACACGCAAGACTGACGGTCCGTCTATTACACGTGATGTGTCAGGTGAGGGGGTGCAACAAGCGCTGTTAAAGATTATTGAAGGCACGGTTGCTAACGTTCCGCCGCAAGGTGGGCGCAAACATCCGCAACAAGAATTTTTGCACGTTGACACCACCAATATTTTGTTTATTTGCGGTGGTGCGTTTGCAGGTCTAGAAAAAATTATCGGCAAACGCGGCAAAGAAACTTCCATCGGTTTCGGAGCAAAAGTTGCGAGCAAGGAAGAAGCCGGAATCGGAGAAATCTTAAAAGATGTGCAGTCAGAAGATTTACTCAAATTCGGTCTTATCCCTGAGCTCATCGGGCGCTTACCGATTATTGCAACCTTAAATGATTTGAACGAGGATGCCTTAATCAAGGTGATGACAGAACCGAAAAATGCCCTGATGAAACAATACAGTACGCTTTTTGAGATGGAAAATGTGAAACTGACCATAACAGATGAGGCTTTGCGCGCGATTGCAAAAAAAGCGATTGAAAAGAAAACGGGGGCACGAGGTTTGCGCTCAATTATGGAAGGAATTTTGCTTGATTTGATGTATGAAATTCCGGATATGAAAGATGTGAGTGAAGTTATCGTTAATGAAAAAGTGGTGACTGATGCTTCAAAGCCTGTTTTGATTAAGAAGAAGAAAACAAAATCAGCATAAAAAAGCTCGGATAACGGCACATCTGGAGCAAAAACTGCAAGAGCGGAAAAATTCATGTACTTTTTTGTACACTAAAATTTTTCCGCCTTTTGTTTTTACTCTATCTGCACTGTTCTCCGAGCTTTTTAGACTAATTATTGAAGTCTATTGATTTTATATATCTGCACTGTTCTCCGAGTTTTTGTTTTGTGATTTATTTGTATCTTAATTTAAACTTGTTGCCGGTGGGTTTTGAAAGTGCAGAGGCTTCGTCTATGGTATAGATTATACGTTTGCAAGATGTACCATTGTATCTGAATCCGTTCATGCAGGTAAAATGGCCGTTTTCATCTTTTCGGGCGCAATAATGACCGTTCCAACCATATTTTGTTGTGCATTGAGATTCATTTGCTAATTTGACCGTATTTGATATATTTTCAGTTTTCCATTGTGTGTTTTGATGGTCATAAATTGTGTAGTTTTCCAACTGACTTTTAATATTATTGCAAGATTTTTCACTTCCGCGGCAAATGACTTCAACATTATCTATCCAATCACCCAAAACTCGTCCTGATAATCCCTGAGCAATATCAGGAACAGAAACCAAGCGCAGTAAATTGCTCAAAAAAGCCGCCCATCCGATATCCGTGACAGAATCGGGTACAATAACAGATGATATACTCGTACCGTAAAAGGCAGCCTCACCTATGCTTGAAATTGTATTGCCAAAAGTTACATTTTTTAATGAGCTAACCATTTTTAATGCACCATCCCCGACATTGCTGATGCCTTGAATATCAACGGAAGTGATGTTAGAATTATGATCTCGCCATGGTGTATCTGAGCTTTTTCCGTCATCACTTACATGATAATCATCCATCACTCCGATTGAGCCATCGGATTCGCCCGTAATCTTAAGTGTATTATCTTCAATCATCCAATTGCAGTTTGTCCCGCAAGTTCCGCAAGGATATCCGTTTTCATCGGTTCCTTGTGCACAATTCGCACGCAATTTTGAAATGCCGGCAAAAGATAAAGTTAATCCTAAAATTAAAACTGTTTTTTTCATAATTTTTCTCCTGTTTTCTTCATACTTCAAAAACAAAAAATTCCGTCTTAAATAACCTAAAACGGAGGAGCTACAAAACTGCGGAAGACAGCTGAACTTATTCGACACAATACGGCTTATATCGTTCACTCCTCTCTAAAGGAGTCATTTTCTTCCGCGTGTTTTGTAAACACCGCAACCATTTTGGTTACGTTTTATATTTTGCCATATCCAAAGCTAAAAGTCAAACAAAAAACACTCTCTTGAATGAAAAAGAGAGTGTTTTTTTATAAATGAAGTTTAACTATTCTTGAACAACAACTTCTTGAGCATCAATAACTTCAATTTCCGCCGGAGACGTGCTTTCAATATGCGCACCTCTCGGACCCATGTGCGGACCATGATGGCGCGGACCTGCCATATTTTCTTCATGTTGCGGTGCTCTGATACCGCCTCTGAAGTTATGTCTCGGAGCTTTTTGTTTGATTTGTTCAAATTTTTCTTTTTGTTCCGGTGTTAAAATATTTTCAAATTCTTCCATATTGGCGCGGCGTTTTGCATCAATTCTTTCACGCAAAGCGTTCATTTCATTCATCATCGGTTCGATTTCTTGCTTTCCGGCTTCGCGAATGGCAGCAGCTTGCTCTTGCTGTTCGGGGGTTAGATTAAGGTCTTTGGCAATTTTTTCTGCCATTTTCTTTTGGAAATCTTCACGGTTAAAGTGATGTTCCATTTTCGGGGCTTCAGCAGGCAGATTTTCTTGTGCAAAAACCGTGTTTGCGCTCAAAGAAGTGCCTGAAATGATTGTTCCTGCAAGAATAAGAGATAAAAAGTTATGTTTCATTGTATTTCTCCAAGTAGTGGGATTAATGTTGTTTTTAAAAGTTCTTTTGCTTTATGGAGTCTTGATTTAACCGTTCCTTGAGGAATTTTCAACTTTAATGCAATTTCATCTAATTTCAAATCTTCAAATTCGGCTAAAACAATAACTTCACGGTAGATTTTAGGCAAGTTATCAACGGCTTTCAAAACGATTTTTTGACGCTTTTTCTTGTCAATTCTTTCTTCGGCAGTGCTTTTGACAGAAGCGTTTTGAAATGCGATTTCGCTTGAAACCTCAGACTTTTGAGTTTTGTATGATTTCGATTTGAAGTAGTCACGGCAGAGGTTTGCTGCAATGGTGCATATCCACTGCTTAAACTTGCCTTGATCTTGATATTGGTCCATTTTTTGCCATGTTTTTATATAGACCTCTTGCTCCAAGTCTTCATCATCACGGCCGATGAATTTACGGATGACGGCTTTGACGTGTTTTTTGTTTTCTTCAATAAAATCAGTCATTTAGATAATCCATAACAATCCGTTGCTATCGACCGGCAAACCCATATCTTCAATGGCAGAGCCGTTTTGAACCCATTCAATTTCATCGCCCCAAAAGTCGTATATCGGGGTTTTGGTCTGACGGGTGAGGTTGAAACTCAAGCCGATGGTCAAGAAAAAAACACCGAGCGTTGAACCGACGGCTAAAAGCTTGCGATTTCGTTTGCGGGTTTTATAAAGCGGTTTTGCCTCTTGAAGTAAGTCTGTGATGTTTTGCATACCAAAATCTCCTAACAATAATATACAACGACAAAACTTAAAATTTGGTTCACTTTTTTCTTGCAAGTTTTTAAAAATTATGTGATAATTATTTCTGGATAGTGAAGGTGACTTTTCTATCAAGTGTCTTGATAAGGCGCGGGGCTTTGAAATAGCTTTTTATAGAGAGCGGTGACGGATAACACCGCAAAAGGTGCTGTCCTTTTTTGTTTTTAAAGGGAAAGCATGTTATCCCCGATG
Source organism: Alphaproteobacteria bacterium (assembly GCA_017475525.1). GTDB lineage: Bacteria > Pseudomonadota > Alphaproteobacteria > RF32 > CAG-239 > UBA1254. Next base: position 13,483 of record JAFVFH010000022.1, read on the forward strand.
TTGGTTCGGGGAGCCCGTAACGGATGTTCAAGGATTTTCCTAAAGGTTATGGGAGTCATTTCTCTCTATATGATTATTTCACTCTCCGACCGCTCTTAAAAAGACGCGGTTTTTTGTTTTAACACTTGAAGTAGAAGGAAGAACTTATGAAAAAATACTTTTTAATTTTTGCACCTACTCTAATTATAGCTTTTAATTTAAATGCCGCCTCATCAGGGATTTGCGGCGATAATTACGATGCCTGTCACTATGTTTTATCCGATGATGGAATTTTAATAATTGACGGAAATGGAGCGATGAATGATTATGATATACAAGGTGATGGTAAAATGCCTTGGGGCAACGAAGTTAAAGAAGTTAAAATGTCAGGCATCACATCCATAGGGAAGTATGCGTTTTATAATACAATAGGTATTCATAATATTATCATTCCAAAAACTGTTGAAAAAATTAATGAAGGTGCTTTTGCAATGACTTCGCTCAAAGATGTTATATATGAAACAGATGATGCGGGAAGAACAAAATTAACCACTATTGGCCGCGATGTTTTTGCTATGACAAACCTTAAAAATATGACTATACCTGATTCTGTTACAGATATTGGGCAAGGTGTTTTTTATAGAGATAAAAAACTAGAAAACATTGTTATTCCGGATTCTGTTACGAGTCTTGGAATATATTTACTGACAGAGGCTTCTCAAAATGCTATCATTTATTGTCATAATACGTCAGAACGATCTTGTGCTGATTTAATTAATGAAAACAATAGCGAACAAATTGGTAAACTCAAATTGTATACTAAAGAAAAAGCATCTGATGGTGTGAGTGATTTATATAAAACAGAAGATGGAAAATTTTATGCAACACTTGATTTGATGGGGTATGGAATAGCTTGTGATAGTGCGCAAAATTGCCAAGATATTTTAAATGCAGCTGCTATAGGAAACACTTTTATTGTCGGAGGAAAATTTTACTCCTCACTTAATGATTTAGCATTAGGCAACTATATCAAAAAGCGTATCTATACCCTTGAAGAAGCAGAACGGGTAAGCAAACCGACAGGGAATACTTTTAAGTTGAGGTACAAATAAGGCAACATCGCTTGTTCACACTTAAAAAGTGTGATGCGATGGCTTTGAGATCTCTTGATGACCTGACGCACCGCGCAGGTCAAGGGATGACGGGAAAAAGAGATTAACGGGTCAAGCCCGTTAATGACAGTTTTTTTTAAGAAGGAAAGCCAGCTTAAAGTATGACATTTTAAGCGTTTTTGCAAAGCCTGTCAAACTCTTGAAGCTTTTTCTCATACATCGCTTTGTTTTCGTCTTGAAGGGGTGAAAATTTGCGGGCGATGGTATATTGCGGCAAAAGTTTTTTGACCTCATCAATCGGTTTGTTCCAAGATGCAGGCTTAATGCGGATTTTTTTGTTTTGACCGGCAGAAACTTTCGAACTGATTTCGCCGGTATCGGCATCTTCAAATTCAGATAATGTAAGGTCAAAAGTTTCCAAAGTATTTGGAATGAGAAACTCAATTGTTTCACCGCTGTCAATAAAATTGCGAAGCTCGAAAACAGCATCGTCTTTTTGCCACTCAACAATGGAGCCGGCAAAAAGATATTCGCCCATCGTTCTTGTATATTCATAATTTTGACTGATATGTGTTAAATTGCCGTCATAAAAACCTAAGCAATAACCGCGGTTTTGAAGAGCGTATAGTTCTTTCATATAAACATCAGGTTTCCAATTTGCTTTATCTTTTTCATAGTCATCAATGGCTTTTCGGTAAGCGCGGGCGACCGTTCCGGCATAATATTCGGTTTTGTTGCGTCCCTCTACTTTGAGACTGTCTAAGCCAAGTTCTAAAATTTTATCAAGGCGCGGCATCATGCACATATCTTTGGAGTTGAGCAAATAACCACCATGCTCATCTTCAACAATTTCATAGTATTCATCAGGACGGAAGTCTTCTTTTAATAAAAACTCAAACATATCTTTGTTTTGTTCATTGATTTCAATGTCTTTGATTGTGCCGTCTTTTAATTTGAGGTGCAGTTTATAATGCCAGCGGCAGCAATGCGCACATTTGCCCATATTGGCGCTTCGATCTGCCAAAAAGTTTGAAATGAGACATCTGCCGGAATAAGACATGCACATCGCGCCGTGTATAAATGTTTCAAGCAAAATGTCAGGGCAGTCTTTTCTTATCTGTTTTGTTTCTTCATAGCTGACCTCGCGGCCCAAGACGCAAAGTTTTGCGCCCATCTTTTGCCAGAATTTGACGGCAGCTGAGGAGCAAATATTGGCTTGAGTTGAAACAAAGCGATTGAGCTCAGGCGCATTTTCTTTTAAGTAATCAAAAACGCCGGGGTCTGCCACCAAGACACCGTCCGGTTTTAATTCACGCAAAGTAGCGACAAATTGCGGTAATTTTTCAGCTTCTTTGTTGTGAATAAACAAATTTAAGGTCAAATAGATTTTTTTGCCATGTGCATGAACAAAATCAATACCTTCTTTTAAATCTTCAAGCGAAAATTTTGATTGTGTGCGAAGGCTCATATCGGGTGTTCCGGCATAAACGGCATCTGCGCCATACATAATGGCGGTTTTGAGTTTGACAAGCGAGCCGGCGGGTAGGAGTAGTTCTGATTTTGACATTGTTTATTCCTTTATTGTTAAATCTGTTATATATGCTTCAAGTTTTCCAAGCGGAGTGGAGGCGATTTCCATTTTTGCTAAAAACGGCAAATGTGATGCTTTATCAAGCATTAAATAAAATTTGATGGATCGTTCTGAAGAGACTTGCCAAAGCAAATCGCCCTTGTCAAGGTTTTCCTGATGGATGAAGGCGTGACATTCAAAAGCCTCTCCTTTCACCGGAAGCTTTTTATCATTTAAAAGTGTGCGTTTGCTGCCTTTGATGCTGATATGATAGATTTTTTTGCCGTTAAAAATAGTTTGATCCAAATCACACGATTGCGTGTCAATAAAATTTCGGATAAGGAGAGCCAAAGCTGTTTGAATGTCAAAAGCATCTATTTTTCTTTGAGGTAAAACAATGTTGACTTCTTTTTTCTCATTATCTTTTGTGCTGATGCGTTTTGCTAAAATGCCGTTATTATTAAAAATCAACCGCTTTGTGCGTTTGTGAGCGGAAGATTGAGTCGTTTGGCGATAGTCTTGAGCTGAAAGGCGGTTTTTAAAGATAAAACCTGATGTAAAATATGAGGCTTTGAAAGAATAGAATTTATCAAACATGCCGTCGGTTTGAATTTGAGATGAGAAAGAATAGGCTTTTTCATCGAGCTGATATGATATATTGACGTTGGCGGCATCAAACACGCCGATTTCAACGTTGAAGCTTTGCTCAACCGTTGCGGCATTGGCGGTGAAAGTTGAAATAAAAATCAAGGTTAAAAGAAGATATTTTTTCATTTGTTTTTTAGTCTTTCTTAAATAATATGACTTATACTAACAAAAAAAATAAAAGAATAAAGGGAAAAAATGAAAAAAGTTGTTGTTGTTAAAGGAGGCTTTTCATCTGAAAGGGATGTGAGCCTTGTCAGCGGTGCAAAAATTGCAGAAGCTTTGCGCTCGAAAGGCTATGAGGTTATTGAACATGACTTGACGGATGGATGGGTATTTTGCAATGTGTTGCAAAAAGAAAAGCCGGATGTTGTGTTCAATGCACTTCACGGAAACTGGGGAGAGGATGGAGAGATACAAGGTTTTTTAGATGTTTTGCAAATTCCTTATACACATTCCTCAATGAAAGCCTCACTTTTAGGGATGAATAAGGAACTGACCAAAGAAATCGCTTTCAAAAACGGTATTAAAACCGCGCCTTATGAAAAAATGACTTTTAAACAATTTCAAAAATATGGCACGAAAATAGAAATGCCATATGTTGTTAAGCCCTCATCAGACGGATCAAGTGTCGGGGTATTTATTGTGCAAAATAAAAATGATGCATCAAAAGTTTTTTATGAAGATGAAAATGCCGGGCTGATTGTTGAAAAATATATTGCAGGAAGGGAATTGACAGTTTCCGTTTTAAATGATAAATCATGTGCAGTAACGGAACTCAAGCCTGAAACAGAATTTTATGACTATAAGGCAAAATATACAAACGGAATGACACGGCATATTTTGCCGGCGGATGTTTCTGATGATGTGTGCAAAACAGCAATGGATTATGCCTTAAAAATTCATCGTTTGCTTAAATGTCAGACTGTTTCACGCTCTGATTTCAGGTTTAATGAGCAAGACGGGGTTGTGTTTTTGGAGATTAATACAAATCCTGGAATGACGCCATTGTCGCTTGTGCCCGAACAGGCAAAATATATTGGTGTTTCGTATGAAGATTTGTGTGCAACATTAGTGGAGAATGCAACATGCAGGAAAATAAAGTAATTGTTATTGCGGGGCCGACCGCTTCCGGAAAGTCAGCGCTTGCCATAGATTTGGCTTTGGCATTAAACGGGGTTGTGATTAATGCCGATTCTATGCAGGTTTATAAGGATATGCCGATTGTTTCGGCCGTGCCGACGGCAGAAGATAAGGCAAAAGTCGAGCACCGTTTGTATGAAATTTATGATCCGTCGTTTCGCGGCAATGTTGTCGATTGGCTTAAATCTGCGGTTGCTGAAATCAGAGATGTGTGGAGCCAAGGTAAAACACCTGTCGTTGTCGGTGGGACCGGTCTCTATCTTGAAAATTTGATTAAGGGGATGACGCCTATTCCCGCAACGCCGGAAGATATCAGGCAAAAGGTTCAAAAAATGATTGACACCGAAGGTGTGGCAGCAGTGCATCAAAAATTGGCGGAAGTTGATCCGAAGTCAGGTCAAAAAATTGCTGAAAACGATGCGTCGCGCATTAAACGCGCATATGAAGTGTTTTTGCACACGGGGGAGCCGATGTCTGTTTGGCAGAAAAAACCGCTTATTCAAAATCTGCCGGAAGCTAAATTTTTTGTGATTAAGATTTGTCCGTCGGTTGAAGAACTTGACAGGCTTTCTTATGCAAGGTTTGATGCTATGGTGCAAAACGGTGTGATTGATGAAGTTCAAAAGCTTTATAAACGAAAACTTGATCCTTCACTGCCGGCCATGAAGGCGCTCGGTGTGCCGGAGTTGATTGAATATATGCGCGGAAAAACGAATGTTTATTTGGCTGTTCAAAATGCAAAACTGCATACCAGACAGTATGCCAAACGCCAACGCACATGGTTCAAAAACAGGTTAGATGCTGATTTTGTTTTGAGTAAATGCTATAAAGGGCATTTCCCTGAAGAGGTTTTGGCTTTGCTCAAATGAGAATGTTACATATCAAAAGCACCGTTTTTTATAAAAGACGGTGTTTTTTTCTTGCAAAAAGCAAAAAAATAAGCTAACATATATCCATCGTTTGAAATCAAACGATGGTGTCTAATAAGCACATTTAGAGCATAGGCTCCTTTTTAACGAGGAGTTTCTGAGATAAGCGTATTTTGCGACGAATAAAGAAGGCTGTGCTCTAACAGTTTATTAGCTCCTCCATTTTGAAGTTTTCAAGGTGGATTTTTTTTATTTGATAAATTGGAGAATGGGTATGAATAAAAATGATAAAGAAGCGGTGTATGTGCGCCAAGGCGCAACACCGGTTTTGATAACATCAAATGCGCAAACCACTGGCGTCAGCCAGTGGAAAGCGAATTCCAAGCCGACTTTCAGTCGGATTGGCAAGCGCAGCTTGGAGGGAACGGAGATACCTCCGGCGTTAGCCGGATGGTTCTTCATATCCCTTGATTCGCAGACACGGTGTGCTGCGAAATGGATGACAGTCAAGGAATATGGGCGGTCGATGGTTGAGATGTTGGGGGTTTTGGCGATTATCGGGTTATTGTCGATTGGTGTGCTAAAAGGTTATTCGGCAGCGATAACAAAACATAAAATAAATGAAACGATTATTGCCTATGAAACAATTATAAGTGGCTTGTGGCCATACAAAAATGAACTTCAATCATTGTCAGACACATCAACCAAAGCTGATTTAATTCCTTATATTTCAGATTTAAATCTATTGCCCGAAAAGTGGTATATTGATACAAATCCGACACCGCCGACAACTTCCGGTACAGCTTTAATTGATCCTTTGAATAATCAATATTCTCCATTTATTCGCTTTTCTCATATTGTTATGGATCATCACATCACAAGTTCAAATATCTGGTTTTGTGTTGAGTTGATATTAAATTTTGCAAAACCTAATGCTGAAGCATTCAGTTCTATACGTTCTTGGCCGAATAATCAGTATTTCTATGGAAAGCATAATTGTAACGAGGAAAAAAAATGCATTTCATCAATTACTGCCACAGAAGCTTATCAGATGTGCACAGCTTGTGTGCAATCAGATGTTTGTTATATCTCTTTTGACTTTTTATCTTATTAAGTGCATGAAAAATTTGCAAATAATTCTCCAAAATATTTTGACTAGGTGATTTGATCATTGTAAAACAAAGCAGAGATGTTTTTATAAGGTTCTTAAACATGAAAAAAATTTTATTTATTTTGGGCTTTTGTTCAGCTATTGCTGCTTGTACTCATACATCTGTTCCCGTGATGCGTACAAAAGCAAAAAATCCGATTGAAATGGGCGATAAGGTAGGAACGCAGTGTTCTTTATATGTGCTCGGATTTTTCGGACCGTTCGGAAATGCTTCCATTCCGGGTGCGGCCGCAAATGGTGGTATTAAAAAAGTAACTTAGTATGACACAACACGCAAATCGTATTTCTTTTACAGTTATCGTTGTTTGAACGTATACGGATACTAAACTCTAATTAAGTAAAATCACATTTTATTACAAAACGTTACATTTTTGTGAGTTTTGATAAAAATTTACTTGATATTTACATCTTTTAGTGCTCTATAAGCGATGAAATGTTATATAAAGAACTTTTGGAAAGGAAAATTTTATGAAAAAGCTTTTAACATTCACCGCACTGGGCACAATTTTGGCCGCTGCTCAAGTGCAAGCCGCGGGGTATCATTTGCGTGAACAATCAGCCGCTGCTCAAGGTAATGCATACGCAGGCGCGACGGCCGGCGCCGAGAATTTGTCTTATGCGTATTTCAATGCGGCGAGTATTACACGCCAAAAAGGGACAAATATCAATGTGGGCGGCACATATATTGCCCCGAAAGCTGAAATGAAAAACGTGCGTGATGCGGGCGGACACAGAGATCCTGATTCGCATAATGTGGTTCACGCCGCTGTGGCACCGAATATGGCAATTTCGCATCAATTAAACGACAAAGCATTTATTGCACTTGCTTTGAATGTACCGTTTGGAATGATTACAAAATATGATGAAGCTTGGGCAGGTGCAGAGCATGGTGTTACCTCGAAAATTACGGCAGTGACAGCAACACCGATGGTTGCATATAAGGCAACAGATAAACTCTCAATCGGTGCGGGTTTACAGATTCAGTATTTAAAAGCAAAATTAACAAGTAGAAAATTTGCCGGTCTTCCGACGCCATATTCTCCTCGTGACGGATATAATTCAACAGTTGAAGGTGATGCTGTTGATTTTGGTTGGCAGATCAGTTCAATGTATGAATTTAATGAAAATACACGTATCGGTTTGTCATACAGAAGCAAAATTCAACATAAGTTGAACGGAAAATCAAAATTGAATCCGGCTATTTCTAATTCCGGCTTACCTTCTATCCTTCCTGAAATTGCAGACCAAAGTATTTATGCACATTTAAATACGCCTGCAATGTTCTCGATGGGTGTGTTCCACCAAATTAATGAAAAATGGTCTGTGATGGCTGAATATCAGCGCGTTTTCTGGAGCTGTTTCAGAGATTTATATATCCGTTACAAACATGGCGATGCTTTGGTTGGCGGACAAGGTGTGAGAGAAAAATGGCGCGATACAAACTTTTATGCCATCGGTGCCAGCTACCAAATTGACAACCAATGGAAATGGCGTTTCGGCTTGGCTTATGACCAATCAGCCGTTCGTATGAACCACAGAACACCACGTATTCCGGATTCTGACAGACTTTGGTATTCAACCGGTTTGAATTATCAATATAACGAAAAGTTGAGCTTTGATTTGGCTTATACATATATTTATGCGCACAAAGCTCATTTGGATACGGCAAGAACGGGTAATTCAGGCAGTCATGTGACGGCAGAATATACAAACTCCGTTCAATTGTTTGGTGTTTCTTTGAACTACAAGTTTTAAGAAAAGTAGGTTGTATCACACAAAAAAAGAGCTCTCATGCAAGAGGGCTCTTTTTTAGTAGGAAACATCTTTGAATTTTAATGTTTCAAAAACAAGAAGGATGTCTTTCAAAAAAGACATGTTTTCAAGATAGGTTAAATCAAAAAACATTGACCGACTGTGTTCAAGTGTTCGGTTTGAGTTGATTTGCGCAAGCCCTGTGATGCCCGGTTTGACCAGTAAACGCTCTGAATATCGCGAAGAGCTGATTAGAGATGCGGCATACGGTGTGTATGGACGCGGGCCGACAAGGCTCATATCTGAAATCAAAACATTGAAAAATTGCGGAAATTCATCAATGTGTGTTTTTCTGATCAGGCGTCCGATTTTTGTGACACGCGAATCGTTCGGCCCGGCAACAGTTTCATCATCATTTAAATACATTGAACGGAATTTGTAGCAGGTAAAAAGCTTGCCAAATTGTCCGATACGTTTTTGTTTATAAATCACGGGACCTTTAGAGCCGAGTTTGATAATCGGGGCAAGAACAATGTATAAAATAGGCAATATGCACAAACAAACCGCAAGTGAAATGCAAATATCGCAAAGCCGTTTGATTATAAAGAACAAAGGCGAGGGCAGATAGAAGGCATCAATTTGATGATTAAGGCAAAATGTTTTCTGATTTTGATGTATCTTGATTGCACAAAGCACTTCGCGCACAATAACGCAAAATGCCAAAAAGGCAACGAATAGGGACATAAAATTTTAGAATAAGTGTTCATAATTAAAAAAACAGTATCAGGATAACGGGTTATAGCAAAAATGTCAAATGTTTTTCACAAGAAAAGGCCCGAATCGCAAGATTCGAGCCTTTTTTCATTAAGTTGCTTAAAACTTAAATTATTTTCTATATTCCACAGCCATCGGTGCCGGTGCTTTTTGAGCGCAGAGGTTGCCGTTCGGGCATGTGTATGGTTTTTTAACATAAGATGTTTCAGAAAATGTTTTCGGTTCATAAACTGTTGTGTATGTTACATTTTTATAAACAACTTCAACCGGCTCAGAAACCGTGTAGCTACGAGGACCGCATGTGTTGCAGCCTTGAACAGGAGCTTGAACAGGAGCAGGAGCCTTCACGCCGCAAGCATGGCGCGGAGCTGGAACATTTTGAGCAGGGGCAACAGCTGGTGCCGGAGCTACTTGAGGTTCTGGTTGACGCGAAGCACAGGCAGAAATACCGGCTACGATTGCTAACATAACGATAACGTTTTTCATGTTTTCCCTTTCAAAAAATGTTAAACCAAAAAAACTTTGCTTTAACGGATATATGTTGATTTATAACAGATAAACTCAAAAAATAATTTTTCAAACCTATCCGTTGGTTGAGGGCACTATACACAAAAAAAATCTTTATGTCAATAAAAAATATTAAAAAAAGGTTAATTTTATTTTGTTTATAAATGATAAAATTCTTTGTTTTAAAACGCTTATATGGTAGAGATATGGCAAAGATAGGAGATTGTCATGCATTTTTTTGAGAAATTAACAAGCCGTATTGTTACGCAACCTGTTTTAGAAATCAACTTAAACAGGCTCATTGAGAACTATAAGCTTTTGAACCGTATTATTGCACCGTCAATAGCGAGCGCCGTTGTTAAAGATGATGCGTATGGTGTTGGGGCATCAGAGGTTGTTCGTGCGCTTTATGAATATGCCGGTTGCAGACACTTTTGGCTGGCTCATGCTGTTGAAGCTCAAAAAGTTGCGGAAGTTGCGCCCGATGCAACGATTTATGTTTTGCAAGGCATGGGCAGTGATAGTTTGGATTTGTTTAAAAAATACAAATTCACACCTGTTATCAGCTCGCTTGAAATGTGGCGCTATTATCAAAAGCATAAAATAGATGAAGTTAAGCCCGTGATATATATTGAAACGGGGTTAAACAGACTCGGATTCAGAGAAGATGAATTAAAAAAATTATCTGCTAAAGATTTAAAAAGTTTTTCGCTTGTGATGAGCCATTTAGCTTGTGCAGATGAAAAAGATCATTTTATGAATACACGTCAGCTTGAAAACTTTAAGCGTTTGAAAGAAAAGTATTTTAAGGATTTACCAGCCTCGCTTTCGGCCTCGGACGGTGCCTTTTTGGGTCAAGACTATTGCTTTGATATGGTGCGTTTGGGTGCCGCAATGTATGGCATCAATACGGCGCCATACAGAGAAAATCAGATGAAAAACATCATCACCTTAAAAGCACCGGTGTTGCAAATTTCTGATTTACCGAAAGGGGAGTTTGTCGGATACAGCGCAACATACCGCGCCAATACAGACAAAAAAATTGCAATTATTTCAATAGGTTATGGCGATGGTGTGCCGCGTGTGCTTTCAAACATTGGAAAAGTATTTTTTAAAACCGGCTCAAAGTGGTCGGAAGCCAGAATTTTGGGGCGCGTATCTATGGATAATATTATCTGCGATGTGACTGACATAAAAGACTTGAAAGTCGGCACATTTGCTTATTTGATTATGGATGATTATACGCTTGATGATATCGCAAGAGATTGTGGCACAATCAGTTATGAAATGCTTTCCAATATCGGAAAAAATACGAGATTTTTCAGAAAATATATTTTAAGTGCGAGATAAAATGCGGAAAAAAGTTTTGATTTACCGTGATTACGGGGTTGGCGATTTGAGCCATTTGGAACAAGGCATCAGAGCTTATTTTAAGCCGCTTGGGTTGAATGTTGGTTTTACGGATGCAACTTCAATTATTAAAGAAAATGAATTAAATGAGAAAGTATTTTTGTTTGTGATGCCAGGAGGGGCGGCAACACCATTTTTAGAAAAGTTGAAAGTGCAAGGCAATGACAAAATCAGAGATTATGTGCTCTCAGGCGGACACTATTTGGGTGTTTGTGCCGGTGCATATTATGCATGCACCAAAGTTGCTTTTGAAACAGATATTAAGCCGCTTGCCATTGCGCGCGATCATGAGCTTTTGGATTTGGTTGAGGCTGAAGCTGTCGGCACGCTTCATAAAGAATTTGGCATTAGACCTTATATGAAAAATGAAACGGCAGGAGCAACTGTGCGGCTTAAATGGGCAGATGATGAAATACATTTTGCACATTATCACGGAGGGCCTAAGTTTGAAGCTTTGGAAGACGGATGTGAGGTTTTGGCACGCTATCAAGATGTTGACGGCACCCCACCGGCGGTGATTGCAAAAAATTACGGGTTAGGGCGTGTGGTGCTCTCAGGCGTGCATTTTGAAGACAAAGGCCAAGATTTGAAAAAAGCTTTGCATGCCTTGAGAACAGATATTGTTCAAGCTTCAAAAATTGCAGATGAACTTGCAAAAAATGAAGCCTCACGTCAGAGACTTTTTAATAAAATTATGGGTTCAATTGAAAAATGATTTTAGAATTTGAAAGGATTTAACATGGGCAGATTAAAAACTTTTGTATTAATGTTTGTTTTGGTTTTGATTTTTATGACGGTCGGCGAGTTAATCGGTGGGGCAGAAGGTGGGCGTGTGGCTTTTTGGATGGCCGTTGTGATGAACTTTTTCGGTTATTTCTTCAGCGATAAAATGGTTTTGAGGCAATATCGCGCTCGTCAGGTTCAAAAAAACAACGCACCTGAACTTTATGAAATCGTTGAATCTCTTTCACAAAAAGCTGAGCTTCCTATGCCGAAGGTGTATATAATAGATGAAAAAGTTCCGAATGCTTTTGCTACGGGGCGTAATCCGAGCCATGCAGCTGTGGCGGTGACAACAGGTTTACTGGAATTGATGAACAGAAATGAAATCGAAGGAGTTTTGGCGCACGAAATGAGCCATATTAAAAATTATGACATTTTGACTTCTTCAATTGCGACTGTTTTTGCAAGTGCAATCGGGATGCTTTCGAATATGGGACGCTATAACACTGTACCCGAAAGAAATAGGAAGGGAGGCGGATTAGCTGCTTTAGTTGGCGTTGTTTTGATGCCGGTTGCGGCGACAATTATTCGTTTTTCGATTTCACGCACAAGAGAATATGCGGCAGATGAGGGCTCAGCCAGACTGACAAAGCATCCTCAATGGCTTATCTCTGCGCTTTCAAAGCTTGAAGGATATGCAAAACAAGCGCTGATGAAAAATACGACGAACGAAACGGCGCACATGTTTATCATCAATCCTTTGTCCGGCGGAAATTTTGCTGCGCTTTTTTCAACGCATCCGTCAACAAAGGATCGTATTGAGCGCTTGGAAAAAATAGCACGGGAACTATAAGAAAAAGCCACCTTTTATGGTGGCTCTTTTATTCAAATATGTTAACTTATCAGTTCTTTAATTTATTCCAGCCTTTCGGTGCTTGTTGTTGAGGCGCTTGGGGCATATTTTGAGAAGGTGTTTCCCAATTACGCACAGGCTGAGCTGAATTTTGCTTGCCAACCATTGCCTTGTCTTCATCAGAGAATGCAACACCGGTCGGCATTAACTGATTTAAGAGTGCTGGCGACACAAAATCAATACGACCCTCGGCAAAAACAGAACTAACGGCTTCAAGCGATTTTTGCGCCGGTGCGGCATTAAAGGATTTCATCGTGCCACCGTAAAAAACGGTGATTGAAGGGCAGGTATCTGAAAACAAAACATCTGTCGCGTCAATACCGCGAATAAAACGAAGCATTATTTTCGGTTCGATTTGGCAATTCGCGGATACTTCGGAAATATTTGTCGGGGTTTGGAAAAATTCTTTAATAAACACACTCTTTTCTTCGCCAAGCATACCGCAATAACCTGTGAGAGCCATTTGATCTAAGGTGTAACCCTGATAGCCGGAAGGCGCCATTTGCACCGTGTAGCAAAAAACACGTTCCGAATTGACAATATTGTTTAAGGCTGAAGCAGGTAAATTCTTTGCAATGTAAGGGGTGATGTTTGCTGTTTGTGCATTTGCAAGCGAAGCAAAAGACAAAACAAGAGCAACAGATGATAAAAAGTGTGATATTTTCATAAATAAAAACTCCTTTGAATACTAATTTGTCATCTTAGTTTATCGTTATTTGTTTAAAATTTTCATAAGAAAATCTGATTTAAGGCAAATAACGTAATCAGTTTGAAACAAACTAATCCGTCCCTAAAATATCGACAGTATTGAACAAAATGTTGTCAAAGCTCAAACCCGTTGCATTTTCGATGGTGTTTAAGAAACCGACGAAAACATGGCTGAACGGATCTGAAGCATCTTGGACGTCTGTGACGCTTTCTTGAAGCTTTTGACGGTATTTCGCCGGCATATTTTGGACTTTTTGATTGTAGCTTTCAGGGATTTGGTAGCCCATTTTTCTTAAATGATCCAGCATGACAACCATGTTGTGACGATTGACTTCCGGTGCCAAATATTCTTGATCGCCGGTGTTAAATGTGGTGCCTTCACCTATATAGTTCAGTTTTCCTTGCTGACCGCTACCGCGCCATGTGCGAATACCGCTTCTGTCACGAGAGCGCGCCCATGGATCAACGGGCAAAATTTCGCCTCCGCCGGCATTGTTTGAATACACGGGGGCGTTTGTAATGTCGCTACCAGCAGCATTTGCAACATTGTCACCGAAATAGCCGTTGTTCGGAGAAGGAGGCTGTGCCGTCCACGGATTGGCCGGAAGCTGTGCATAAGAAACGCCTGCAAAAACAGAAAATGTTGCAACAAGGCTCATCATTTTAAGAAAACGGAACATCTTTTTTCTCCTTTTAAAGCTCATAAGAAGATTATAACACAATTTTTTGTAAAAAAACAGTTACAATATTGTTTCATTTTGCTTTTTTTGAGAAATAGATTCTATTTGTGTTTCTAACTCTTTGATTCTACGCTCAATTAATGCAATGTCTTCTGCAATCGGATCTGTTAAATTTTTATCCACACCATAGGCGCAAAAAATGGTGTTTGATTTTTGTTTTTGATGGGTTTGATGCGCTGCCGGACCGACAACGGTCGTGTTTTTTTCAACATCTTTTACAACAACGGCGTTTGAACCGATTTTTGCATTATCCCCGATTTTGACAGGACCTAAGATTTGAGCGCCTGAGCCGATGACGACGTTGTTTCCGACACTAGGGTGTCGTTTGCCTGTTTTTTTGCCTTTTTCATTGAATAAATTTGTACCGCCTAAAGTGACACCGTGGTATATTGTGACCTGATTGCCGATTTCTGATGTTTCGCCAATCACAACGCCCATACCGTGGTCAATAAAAAAGCCTTCGCCGATGTGAGCTGCAGGATGAATTTCGACACCGGTTAAAAAGCGGGTGACTTGTGATAGGAATCTGGCAAGGAGGCGCCAATTTTTTTGCCACAGGAAGTGATTGATACGATAGCAAAATATGGCATGAAAGCCCGAAGAAAATAAAATTGCCTGAAGCTTGGTTGAAGTTGCCGGATCACGCGCTGTCACAGATTCTAAATCAGATAAAATTAAAGACTTGAAATTTTTTTTCATTTCGTGTTATATTCCTTTCATTAGAGTCTAAATATAGAAACGAAAGTTAATCTTGTAAAGAGGTTTTATTAATATGGTTGAAGTGTTGTTTAATGGTCCTGCCGGCAGATTAGAGGGCAGATATCACAAATCAGAACGTGAAAATGCGCCTGTTGCGCTTATTTTGCATCCGCACCCGCAATATGGCGGCACGATGAATAATAAGGTGGTCTACACGTTGTTTAGTTGTTTCAGGGATTTAGGTTTTTCCGTTTTAAGATTTAATTTCAGAGGAGTCGGGCGCTCGGTCGGTCAGTTTGAAGACGGACCGGGGGAACTCGCAGATGCGACTGCCGCTTTGGATTGGTTGCAGCATGAAAATATTGATGCAAAACAATGCTGGATTGCAGGCTATTCTTTCGGGGCGTGGATTGGGATGCAACTGTTGATGCGCAGGCCTGATATCAACAACTTTATCGCTGTTTCACCACCGGCTAACGAAAAGGATTTTACGTTTTTGGCGCCATGTCCGACTTCAGGTTTGATTATTCAAGGCGGTCAAGATGAGATTGATGATCCGGATCAGGTGATGCAACTTGCAAGGCGCTTGAATATGCAGCGTCATGCTGATGTGGATTATGCTCTTATTGAAGAAGGCGACCATATGTATAACAACCATTTGGTTGATTTATACAAAGTGACAGGCAATTATATTTTAGACATCTTAAATCATCGTCGTCCGAAGAAGAAAAAAGAATTCACGCCTGAAGAAGAAGCTTTGATGCTTCAAAATGAGGCGATGATGATGGATGATGATGACGACGAATAAAAACAGGGCTTGTATAATTGGTCACTAACAGGCGCTTTTTCTTCTTGTGTAGCTATTTCTACATGTCGGCGAAAAAGCGCCTATTTTTGACCTAATTCTCCAAACCCTGTTGGTTTTATGTATCTGCCCCGTTCTCCGAACTTTTAATTTTTTATTTATTTGTATCTTAGTTTAAATGTGTTGCCAGATTTTTTGCTCAATTTTTCTGCCTCATCGATGGTATAGATACGCTTTTTAAGGTGATGGCCAGAGAGAATGTCGTTTGCACTTTTATACCATTTATTGTTATAAAAAATTTGACCGTTTGAAGATTCTTCAAAGACTTTAATTGTTGCTATATCTTTAAGAGGGGCAGGTTGTCCGGAGCTTTGATAATTGTGTGCCGTTTCAAGCCAATCTGTGCATTTTTGAGCATTTTTTTTAGAGCAAAAAATTTGTTGTATGCCACTCAAAGCTGATACATTTAAAAATCCGTTTTCCAAAAGATTATCAGATAATACAATTTCTGTAATACCGGATTCTGCAAATGCATTATAAGAAATTGAGGTCACACTTTGTGGTATAGAAATTTGTGTTAAGGAAGGCAGTTGTCCAAAACTCCATGAATCAATGGATTTTAAACCTTCATTTAAGGTTACATTTGTTAATCCGCTATAAACAAAAGCATCATGTCCGACAGAAGTTACAGAAGAAGGAATTTCAACGGTTGTTAAATTTTGTGCACTTTGGAAAGCATATGCTCCTATAGATGTGATGCCTGAAATAGACAATGATGATATATTTTTGCCCCAAGGAGCATCGTCGTCACCATTAAAAGTGTAATCTTTCATATTTCCCGAACCTGTAATAGTGAGCTTTCCAGAATCATCTAGACTCCAATTGCATATATCATTTTCCGTAGCACCGCAAGAGCCCGATGTTTCAGCACGCGATGAAAAAGTAAAGAACATACAAAGAATTAATATAATTTGTTTCATTGAACTACTCCTAAAAGCATTAAAAAAAACACTTTAGAAAAATATCCAAAGTGGGAGCCAAACAACTACCTAGACATAGCCAAACTTATTCGTCCGGAAAACCGTCTTATTTCGTTTACTCCCCATATAAGGAGTTAAGCCTAGGAAATGCCGTTTGGACACCGCAACCATTTTGGTTACGATTTTATTATGTGCTATTTTTTAGGAAAAGTCAAAGAAAAAAATCAGAAATTTGATTTTTCGTTTTGAACGGTTGTTTGGTTGCCGTGGCCGGGGTATAAAACGGTGTTGTCCGGCAAGGTGAAGATTTTGTTTTGAATGTTTTTCATCAGCTCAACATGGTTGCCGCCTGAGCCTTCAATATCCGTTCGGCCGATACCTGATAAAAAAATTGTGTCGCCCGTAAAAGCAATATGATTTTTTTTGTCATAATAAATTGCCGAATCGATGGTGTGTCCGGGGGTTGCAATGATTTTTAAGGATATATCAGGATTTTCTTTTAAGCTGATGATATCGCCATTTTTCAAGGGCTCAATATTTTTGATGACGTTAAAATCCGTAAAATGAGCCGATAATAAAGGGTTTGAAAGATATTCTTTTGAAGCTTCAAGGCCGAAAATTTGAATATTGAGGACATTTGAGAGTTCTCGTGCCGCGCCGATATGGTCTAAATGAGAGTGGGTGAGCAAAATCTTTTCAATTGTCCAAGCGTTTTGATTGATGAGATTGATGAGCTCATCTGCGTGCGCCGACGGGTCGATGACAAAGCCGTGCTTTGAGGCTTCGTCAATATAAAAATAGCAATTTGCGGCAAAGACGTCTGTCCATTCGAGTTTTTTGACAATCATTTTTGACCTACCTGATAAGTTTTGTTTGTTTTTTGATAGTGTAATGTGAGAACAAAAGTTGTTAAAATCAATACAATGTCCCATAAGGTTGCGCAAATCAGACCAATTTCAGGGGTTTCGAGCAAAACATAGCCAAGATATGAAAAATCCGAGACAATCCAAATCAACCAACTGGGCAAACTTAAATCATCGGCTTTTTTTGTTTTAATGATTTTATATATCTGAGGGATATATGCGATAGATTGAGAAATCGTATATATCCCAAGCAAAGTAAGGGCAATGGCGTATTTCATGTTTTTCCTTTACAGATCGCATTTGTGACAACAATCTTCGTTTTCAAGCTGAATGTTGCAATGATTGATTTCGAACTTTTGAGAAAGCAAGTCGCTGATTTGATGTACCAATTCTAAATCAGAGCCCTTGATATGGCACTCCAAGGAAACATCGTGTTCGCTGATACACCAAACATGGATATGGTGCACATCTTCAACACCTTTGATTTTTTTGATGGCTTTTTCAATTTTGTTCAAATCAATGTTTTCAGGCGCCGCGTTCATTAAAATATTGACAATCGGCTTGAAAGATACAACAGACTGAAAAATCATATAGATGGCGATGATTAAGGCAACGACGCCATCAACAAAATAAACATCAAACAATACAATTGAAACGCCCGATAAGATAACACCGAGCGATCCGAAAGCATCTGCCAAGTTGTGTAAAAAAACCATTTTCATGTTGGCATTATGGTGTGCATCGTGGTGCGATATTTTAGCTGTTAAAGCATCGACAATTAAGGCCAAAACGGAAACAAAAATGATGAGCCACCCGTCAATTTTTTGAGGGATAATCAGGCGTTCAATTCCTTCAGCAACTAAATAGAGCCCCGAGATGAAAAGCAAAATGAGGTTGACAAACCCGCCGATGACTTCTGCGCGTTTGAAGCCGTAGGTGTATTTTTTGGTGGCTTTTTTGTGTCCGATTTTAAAGGCAATCACGGCAATCAAAATTGAAAAGGCATCAGAGGTGTTGTGAAGCGCATCGCCGATGAGTGAAACAGAGCCTGCCACAATACCACCGATAATCTCAACGACCGACAAGAGCATATTAATGACAAATGAGATGATGAGATATTTGATTGATTTTTCGCTGACCTCACCATGATGATGGTGATGTTCGTGGTGATGAGTGTGTGTCATGATGCTAACCTTTCTTAATGTTAATTTGCGCGTTTTATGGGTAAAAGTCAAGAATTGATTTGATGTTTTGCTTTTATTCGTGCAATCTTTGATGTAGAGGGTCAAAAATATGAGCTATTGTAATTGGGACAAAACATCGGCAGTTAATCAGGCATATCACAACAAAGAGTGGGGTGTGCCGATCCATGATGATAAAAGACAATTTGAATATTTGAGCTTAGAGGTTATGCAATGCGGTTTAAGCTGGAGCATAGTCATTAACAAGCGTGAGATTTTAAGAGCTTGTTTCGACGGATTTGATTTTGATAAGGTTGCTTTATATGATCCGCAAGATGTGGCGCGGATTATGGCAACGGATGGAATGATTAAAAGCGTGCGTAAAATCGAGGCGATTATTTCAAATGCCAAATGTTTTCAAAAAATAAGGGAAGAATTTGGCTCATTTGATGCTTATTTATGGGAATATTCGGGCGGAAAAACAATTTTATATGACAAACATAAAAAAGGGTATATCCCTGTTTCAAACGGATTATCGATCCAAATCAGTCAAGATTTGAAAAAAAAAGGTTTTAAGTTTTTGGGGCCTGTTGTGATGTATTCTCATTTACAGGCGTGCGGTATCATCAATGATCATGATGAGAACTGCGATAGATACAAATATATCAATGCGCATTATCCCACCATCAAAAAACGGCGGGATAACGAAACAGAGGTGCAGAAGTTTTAAAAAAATAAAATTTTTTGTCTTGACATCAGTGTTTCAAAGGCATATCTTCTTTTTACTTTATCAAAAATTATAGGAATTATTCTCTTAAACACTATATATTATGCCTACGATTTACAAAGTTTACGGGGATGAACGCAAATGGGTTTGCGCGTCCGGGTTCTTTAATGAAGACGAGGTCTATTCCAAGCAAGAGGCGCAAAAGATTCTCAAAGGCGAGCCTGAAAGATTGGTCGTCGATGTGTATGACATTGCGCGAAGAACTTAAGCCAATGGTCAAGGTCATGGTTACGATTTGGTTTGCTGTATGGTCGTTTGGCGACATGGCAAACGGGCTGTGGCAGCTTCTGATGTGAGCGAAGATGAGAAAAAGAAAATGCTTTACGGTCAAATTTGTGTCGGCACTTATGCCGGCTCCAATCTTCGCGCTAATGTTGCGATGAAGGCTGTTTTGACAAGTTTTGCCTCAAACTGGCAAGAACAACTTGATGAAGCCTTTGGTCCGGTGCCATATAAGGTTGACATCAGAACCCTGAACGGACATGTTTTTGCCATCGGCAAGGACAAAATGCAAATTGAGATTTTGCCTCAAATGATGTAAAAACACCACCCCACACAAAAAAACGGAGCTCTCAAATGACTGAGAGCTCTTTTTTATATTTTGATGATTTCCGCCATTTGTTTGCGCTTGAAAGTTGAATGGTCTATCAAATGTTGAACCTTTTGAACGGTTTGTTTATCAAAACCTTTTTGAACAGTTTCGTCAACGTTTTTTTGATTGTCAAAAAGCTCTATTAAAATCGCATCTAAAACAGGGTAGGGCGGAAGCGAATTTTCATCTTTTTGCCCAAGAGCCAATTCGGCAGACGGAGCGCGGGTAATGACCTTGTCGGGCAAAACCTTTCCTAATGTATTGCGCCATTTGGCAAGCTTAAAAATTGTTGTTTTATAGACACCTCCGATAGGGGCAAGACCGCCGCAAGTATCGCCATATAGGGTGCAATAGCCGGTCAAAGCTTCAGATTTGTTTGAACAAGCTAAAACAAGTCCTCCGAATTGGTTTGACCACGCCATTAAAATTTGCCCTCTGATACGCGCTTGAAGGTTTTCTTGGGTTATGCTTTTGACATCTTCTTTGAAAGCATTTTTCAAAAGATCTGTTTCATGCTCAAATAACGGATCAATATCAATTTCATGATAATCTAAATTGTTTTTTATTGCTATTTCGCGCGCAATTTCAAGGCTCAAATCAGAGGTGAATTTTGTTTTCATCATCAAAGCCGTCACATTTTCAGAGCCTAAAACATCTGCCGCTAAAACAGCGCAAACAGCAGAATCTAACCCGCCAGAAAGCCCCAAGACAACTTTTTGAAAACCGTTTTTTTCGCAGTAATCTTTCAGGCCTTGTTTTAAGGTGTTCCATAAAATTTCCATCGGTTTATCCTTTCAAGTGCTTTTGGATGAGTTTTTCTCTTAAATCATAAAGATGTTGCTCCAAACCAACCCCGTATATATGCGGATTTGAAAGGCGTTTATATGTTGCATCCAAATGTGAAAGCTCATCTTTTGTGCGGTTGTGAAGTTTAAGAAGATTGGTTTCAACCGTTTTCACAATTTTGCCGTCCGTCACAATATTTTCAAGCAGATACTCAGCTTCTTCACCTTTTTTGAAAATGCGGTTTTTGCCTTTTAATTCCGTAAGATTATATGAAGTGATGTTTTTGCTGAGTTTTCCGTTTTTAATCAGATTGGTATCTGATTTTTTGCAGATGATGTCACCATCAAATAAGCCACCTTGCAAGATACGTATCACATTTGTGGCGCCGGGGATGGTTGTTTTGCCTTCCGCAACCTTGATTTGGGGTTTACCTTGATATGATTTTGTTTTAAACACCCCGCCAAGCGATGGGCTGTCATAAGCCGTAACGAGTTTTGTGCCGGCGGCAAAAATATCGTAAGGTGCTTTTTGAACGGCAATAAGGTTTTCAATTAAGTATTCATCCAAGTCGTTCGAGGCAATGAGTTTTGTGCTTTTGAAACCGGCTTTATCAAGCATACACCGTGCCTCTTTCCCCCAATATGCCAAATCGCCCGAATCAATGCGCACACCCATCAAATCAAGCCCTGTTTCTTGAGCCGCTTTAATGGCATTGTCAATGCCTGTGCGGATGTTGTATGTGTCAACCAAAAGGCTTGTGTTTTTTGGATTAAATTTCATAAATGCCTTAAAGGCATCAAGCTCCTTTTCATAGCTCATCACAAAAGAATGTGCCATTGTGCCGGAGGAGGGGATTTGATAGTGCTTAGCCGCCGCAACATTTGAGGTTGCCGTTGTGCCGCCGATGTATGCGGCACGTGTGGCAGAAAAACAGCCGAAATCTTGAGCACGGCGCAAACCGAATTCCAAAAGCGGACGTTCAACACCGTCTATGCATGCTGCATATGCCATGCGAAAGGCTTTTGTTGCAATCAGGCTTTGAGAATTGAATATGTTTAAAAGCGCGGCTTCAACAAGCTCAACCTGCCATGTAGGGCCTGAAACGGAATAGACAGGCTCATTTGTAAAAATCAATCTGCCCTCAGGAACGGCGTCAACGTTGATTTTGAGTTTTTCGTTTTGAATGAAACTCAAAAAACTTTCTTCAAATTTTTTAGTGCCGTCGTCATATTTTTCGGCGCGCAGATAGTTGATGTCTTCTTCTGAAAAATGCCAATTTTTAAGCCATTCAACAAATTCTGCAAGGCCTGCCGAAATAACATAGCTCCCGCCGAAAGGATAGCGTCTGAAGAAGGCTTCGGATGTTTTGGACTCGTTTGCTTTGCCGTCTAAAAACCAAGTTTGTGCCATGGACAAATGGTATAAGTCGCAAAAAAGAGGAGAGCCCGTTTGAAGTAAATTTTCTCTTGTCATTTCTTTGTCCTAAATAATGCCCTTTTTCTTGTCAAAATATTCTTCAATAATATGGAAATTTCGGGGACTGACAAAATTTTTCCAACGCTCATCGCCGAATTTTATCATATCACGCACCATGGAGGCTGTCACAAACGGAAAGTTCGGATCTGTGCGATTGACAAGGCAGATGTTTTTGATATGATCCTTAAACCAATGTGCGTCATATTCGGAACCTGCGTAATAAGCATCAGGTAACGGAATATCCGAAAAGCTTTCTTTTATAAAATCCATCACAAATGTGCCCCATTCGGCCGGATTGTTAATGTCAAACAAACCGATGATTTTGAGACGATCATAATCTGATGTTTCACGGTAAACATTTTGAATCATCTTTTTTCGAGTTGTATAATTAAAAGGATTGCGTGATGTACCTTGTTCTTGGATGGAACCAAGTGCGATTGTGACGCGTTCACATTCTTTAAGCATTTGATCGACAAGCTTTTGATGCCCGATATGAAAAGGTTGTGCACGCATGATGGTCAGGCCATGTTTATATTTATATTGAGACATAAAAAAACTCCTTGTATTGACAGGAGCCGATATATAAAAAATCTATTTTCTAAACCGGCTCAGTTTAAACATATATTCTCGGCTCATAAGCCATTCGAGCCGCAAGAACAATTAAAATATATCTTAAAATTTCAAATTGTCAAGAGTGATGGAGTTATTTGTATCTTAACTTAAAGGTATTTCCGTTTTTTTTCGAAACTCTTGCCGCTTCCTCAATCGTGTAAATGCGCTTTCCTTTATATGAAAACTTTGCGCTTGTTTTCATTTTTGGTGTATTCAAAAAATTTGCCTTGCACTTGTCTATATCGCCATAACAACTTATTTGAAGATTTATATTCGGAATATACTGATTAAAATTATCTTGATCATACCAAACCGTTTCATCATACATTGTCACGCTCTGCACTTTATCGACTTCATCAAAAGCACCAACATCAACAAACTGAACACTTTGAGCGAGCTCAATTGTCTCAATATTAGAACACTGAAAAAATGCATTTCTTCCGACACTTGTTATGCCATCTTCCACAATAACGGTTTTAAAACTCCAGTTCTCGTTTTGCCATGGCTTATGCCAGCGTCCATAATTATCATCATACCCCCACATTGCACCCGTGCCTGATACCCTCATCACACCTGTTTGCTCATCAAGCGTTGCCGTGCAATCATCTCCGCATTGGTAGGTTTTCACTTCAGCCATGGCCGGCATGGCAAAAATTATTAAAAACAATATTATTTTCGTCATATTTTTTCTCCTATGTAAAACATGTTTTTTAATTGTTATCAAAACCAAAAAATACCGCCTATTGAGGCGGTCGGAGTGTTAGAAAATCAGACTTTGAGAAATGACTCCGATAGCCTTTAGGATAAATCCTTGAACATTCGCCATCGGCACCCCGACTTCAGCTCGGGGATAAAGTGTTATTTAAAATAAAAAAACAACACTTAAAAAACAGTGCTATCCATCACTGCTCAAAGTCAAAGCTTTCTAAAGCTCCGTGCCTATTAAGACACTTGATATAAAAATTTCTTTTTATATCTGACTAACAGTTTGTCATATTTAAAATCACTTGTCAAGAAAGAAAAAATAAAGTATATATTGATTTATGATTAAATGTTTTATGCCATGGATTGATCAAAAAACGAAAGTCGTTGTGATTGGGACAATGCCAAGTGTGAAGTCTTTAGCATATCAAATGTATTACGCCCATCCCCAGAACAATTTTTGGTGTTTTATGGCAGAGATTTTAAATGGCGGTAAGGAAATTAAGCACAAAAAAGAGTTTTTATCTTCAAAACATATCGGTTTATGGGATTCTTTAAGTTCTTGTGAGCGAGAAGGGAGCCTCGATTCAAGAATAAGAGATATGGTTTACAATGATTTTCATCCATATCCGCAGATTAAATATTATCTTTTTAACGGGCAAAAAGCTTTTCGTTTTTTTAAGGTTCTAAATTCTGATTTACTTACGCAAAGTAATTATTTTATTTTGCCCTCCACCAGTCCGGCGAATGCTTCTGTTTCAAAAAACACCAAATTAAAAGCTTGGATAGATGTTTTTTCAAAAATTGCTTTAAGCACTTCTTTTAAATAAAAACCGTTTTTATTATGATATGGCTTCGTTATGAAGGTGTAAAAATTTGGTGATGATATGAAAAGCATCATGTTGTGATTAAAAAAAAACGATCAAGGCTGTATAAATGCCCCATATATTCAATATCCTATAAATATTCAATATCCTATAATATCTTTGATGATTTCGCTTGCGATAATCAGCCCGACAACCGGCGGCACAAAAGATGTGGAGCCTGGAGTTTGTTTGCGAGTATTTTCGGTATTTTGCGGCTTTATCGGTTGTTCTTTGGAATAAACAACTTTTAGTTTTTGAATGCCACGTTTTTTCAGTTCTTTTCGCATGACATGAGCCAAAGGGCAAACGGAGGTCTTATAAATATCTGCAACCTCAAAAGCTGTGGGGTTGATTTTGTTTCCGGCTCCCATGGCGGAGATGATAGGGGTTTTTACTTTATCGGCCTCAACAATCAAGCCGATTTTTCCTGCAACGGTATCAATCGCATCAACAACATAATCATATTGTGTAAAATCAAAAAGTCCGGATGTTTCAGGCAAATAAAATGTTTTATAAACGTTTACTTTGCAATCGGGATTGATATCTTTGATGCGATCTGCCATCACATCAACTTTATATTTGCCAACAGTGCTGTGAAGGGCAATGATTTGCCGATTAAGGTTGCTTAAAGCGACCACATCATTATCAATCAAATCAAGCGCACCAATGCCGGAGCGGGCAAGCGCCTCAACAACATATCCGCCAACACCGCCGATGCCGAACACGGCAACGCGTGCTTTGTTTAATTTTTCAAGGGCGTTTTTCCCAAAAATAAGCTCTGTTCTTGAAAATTGTTCTGACATCTTTTGGCCTTTACTGAAAAACAGAAACAATGATAAACCGATATTATGAACTTTTAGTTAAATGATGAAAGAAAATATTTTTGAAAGAAAGACTAAAAATAATCTTGCAAGGCAAAAAATATTCAAATATGCTAATTTTGTTTTTTAATTTTTTATGAATGGAGAAAGTTTATGAAAAAAACAGTTTTAGCTTTGTTGGCGTCGTTTCTTTTTGCAAATGCATCTTATGCGCAGTTTGAAGGGCCGGCTGCCAATAATTCGGTGATAACAGTCAAACAGGCTTTGGATTTGAGCGATAATGCAAGAGTTGCTTTAAGAGGGCATATCACGAAAAGTTTAGGTGATGAAAAATATACTTTTACCGATGGCACGGCAGAAGTTATGATCGAAATTGATGATGAAGATTGGGGCGGCCGAAAAGTAACGCCTGAAAGCACAGTTGAGATTTTTGGTGAGCTTGATAAAGAAATGTTTGAGCCGACAAAAATTGATGTCGATTCATTTAATATTCAATAAATGACGGAATATATCCATCATTATCAATCGCCTTTGGGAATATTGACTGTTTCAAGCAATGGTGACGCTTTAACAGGCCTATGGTTTGAGGGACAGAAATATTTTGCCGACACGGTTGATTTTGAAAAAGCAAAAGCGAAAAATCTTCCTGTCTTTGCGCTTTGTGATCAATGGCTTGATATCTATTTTAGCGGAAGAGCGCCTGATTTTATGCCGCCCGTTTCGTTTTCTTCAACGCCGTTTCGCAAGGCCGTTTGGCGGATTTTGCTCTCTATTCCTTTCGGAACGGTTGTCACATACGGGCAAATTGCAGATAGGCTGGCGAAAATGAAAGGCTTAAACAATATGTCGGCACAGGCTGTCGGCGCAGCAGTCGGGCATAATCCGATTTCGATTATTGTGCCGTGTCATCGTGTGGTTGGGGCAAACGGGGCGTTAACAGGCTATGCCGCCGGCATTGATAAAAAAGCAACGTTGCTTGCGCTTGAAGGAATTCGTATATCTTAGGCCGCTAAAAAAAATTTACGATTGCTACATTTATCTATATCTTAACTTAAAGGTATTGCCTGTTTTTTTGCTCAGCGTTTCGGCCTCTTCGATGGTAAAAATACGTTTGCCTTTAATACCGATTACATTTCTATTTTCATCGTATATGTAAATACTGCCATCGGCATGAGATATTTGCCTCAGCTGATCATCAACATAAGTCGAAACAGTTCCATCTTCGTTTTCAATTGTATAGGGATGTCCTATAACCGTAAAACGTGATGCATCATAATTATTACCAAATTTTGTTTTCAAGGTATCGCTGCATGCCCCGGATGTGCAATTGATTTCAACATCACCGGAAGCAAAAGCTCCTCCTTTATTTAAAAATTCCGATAAATTACTTGCATTTGCACTCAGATGAGAAACGTTGGTCAGATAAGAAAATACGCTAGGGCCAATGTTTGTCATTTCATCATCAATCACAAGACTTGTCACCTGATTACCCCATGTGCGCCAAGGAACGTTAACGCCCGTCCATTTGCCCCAAGACCCATACCTGTATGTCTGATATGTTTCTGTCCCTATAATATTGAGTTGCTTGTTGCCGCCTTCATTTAAATCATCCGTTAAATATGCTCTGCATTCTGAACCGCAATCAAAACAATCCGTTCCGAGTGTTGTTCCGTCAGGACAATCTACCGCTGCAACATTTGTTGCTATAATTATTCCTGAAATTGGGATTAAGGCAAATTTTTTATTGTTCATATATTTTCTCCTGTTTTAGATCCCGAAATAAATTCGGGATGACGTTCTTGTTAAATAAAAAAATCCGCTCTCGCGAGCGGCAGGGGAGTTAGACAATCATATCATGAGCAATGACTCCTAAAATCTTTAGCTTACAAAAAGCCTGAACATACATTTTAGGCTCCCCGCCATGCGGGGATTTAAATACCAAAAAAGGCATCCGAAAAGGATACCATCTCTGGTATCTCATGATATTGAGCCGTCTAAAGCCCCGAACCTCTCGGTTCTCGATGGAATTTCTTCCATCGTGATTTCATGATAGCAAAAAAAATCTCATTTGTAAAGCAAAAAAAATTTTTATAAAGTATTTGAATAAAGTCAATCTTATAATATGCCGCTTAGGGTAGAATTTTTGGTTTATAAAATCAAAAAATCAGTTGGAATTTATATATAAAATTATAAGCTGTCAGTGTGGTTCTAATGTGTTTGTAACACCAAATTTATGAAAAGGAAAAAATATGTTAAATACAGTTTGTTATTGGCTTGTTGTGATCGGTGCCTTAAACTATGGTTTAATGGCGTTTGG
Source organism: Alphaproteobacteria bacterium (assembly GCA_017475525.1). GTDB lineage: Bacteria > Pseudomonadota > Alphaproteobacteria > RF32 > CAG-239 > UBA1254. The sequence continues at coordinate 40,986 of JAFVFH010000022.1, forward strand.
TTATAACTTTTTGGAAAAATTGCCGTCAAATATCGGTTCAATCGTTTCGATTGCTATCGCAGTTGCGGCAATTTTAACCATTTATGCCAAATTGAAAAAATAGTTTTGGAAAATAAAATTTTGATGAAAGCTCGGCATGATGTCGGGCTTTTTTGAGGTGTTTAAAAAAATATCACACAGCCTTATCTCTCGGAAGCAAACGTGCGTTTTTTATACCACCGTAAAATTATAATTTGATTGATGTTTTCCAAAAATCAATTTAAATAAATATGAGGATGTTGCCTTTATCGTTGCCATAGGAGGGTCGAATGCAATATTTTTATCAAAATAATAAATCAAAAGATTTAATACTCTTTTTTGCGGGGTGGGGGTGCGATGAAAACCAGTTCGTTAATTTACACGATAAAAAAGATGTTTTGATTTTGTATGACTATCAAAATTTGGACTTGGATTTTGATTTTTCGAAATATCAAAATATTTATATCATTGCCTATTCGGCAGGCGTTTTTGTTGCCTCTGTTGTGGCAAAGTCTATCCGAAATGTGCGTTTGAAAGTGGCTGTTTGCGGCAATCCGTATTTGTTTGATGAAACTTTGGGCATCGATCAAAAAACAATAGATGTTTTTAAGAATATCACACTTGATAATTATTTAGAGTTCAGACGAAAATATATGGTGTTTTCAGATGAAGAATATGTAAAGTATAACGAGCTCCAAACTTTGCGCACGATTGAAAGTTGCGAAAGCGAACTCAAGGCTTTGCAAGAGATGTATACAAAACAAAAAGATAAAATCGATCCGGCATTTGACAAAGCGATAGCGGCGGAAAACGATTTGATTTTCAAGCTTGAGAACCAGAAACGGTTTTATCAAGAAAAACTCCGAGTTATCAAAAACGCAAAGCACCATATTTTCTTTAAATTTAACAAGTTTGAAGATTTGCTTTTGTTTTGATTTTGCCAAAGTATCCGATAAACAACAAACCCACGCTTTTAAGGCGTGGGTTTTGTGCATTTTTTTTGGTGGAAACTAGAGATTGTAGAGGTATCTCTTAATCAGGATTTCCAAAGCCCATTGAGGTGTGCCCGGCTCGAAGGGACGAGGCATATTCTGAAGCCTCGTATGCATGTCTTCTAAAATGTTGCAGGCTCTGCCGTGGGCATCTTCGTATTTCTCATCAAGTGAGGCGTAGATGGACCAGTGCGTGAGCACATAAAGGGCAACATTGTCATCTGCAAGAGCTAAGCGCGCGAGCGGATATTGTCCACTGATTTCGATAAGCCTCGATTTGCAGGGCATTTCGAGACCGGTTGAGAATACGGCTTGAACAAAAGGGGTAAATTCTTGCCACCGGTAAAGCCTTGCGTCATACCACCCCTGATAGTCTGTCACAAAAGCGGCAAATCCCAGAAAATCTTCCTTGTAACGTTGATAAAAATCAAGGAGGAAATTTCCTTCTTTCAAATCAAGGGGAGAAGAAACTTCTTCACTGAGCAGATCATTTTCAATGGCATCGAGAGCCATTTTTAAGAATGCGGCAATCGCGTTGCGCATACCGTCGGGGGTTGCAATGTGCAAGCCGGAACGACGCTGAGTGTAATAAGATGTTAATTGTGTCATGACATAAAAGTTTTGAATTCATGAGAAAAGTATCATTTTTTGTGCGTTTTGTCAAGATGTTTTTTTATGTTCAAAAACCCCTTAAAAAATATTGCATTTTAAGCAAAATATGATATAGAGCACTCAGATTAAAAAATCTATGTTTCGTATAACTTTAATTAAAGGAAAATAAATGTCTGATAAAAAGATGAAAATGATGGATGCCAATGAAGCGGCCGCTTCCGTGGCACATCGTATGAATGAAGTTTGCGTTATTTACCCGATTACACCATCATCTCCGATGGGTGAGTGGGCTGACGCTTGGTCTGCCGCAAATCAAAAGAACCTTTGGGGTGTGACACCTGTTGTGCAAGAAATGCAATCTGAGGCCGGTGCGGCCGGTGCTTGCCATGGCGCTGTTCAGGCAGGAGCTTTGACAACAACCTTCACGGCTTCTCAAGGCTTGCTCTTGATGATTCCGAATATGTATAAAATCGCAGGTGAATTGAGCCCGTTTGTGATGCACGTTGCCGCACGCTCGCTTGCATATCACGCATTGTCGATTTATGGCGACCATTCAGATGTGATGGGATGTAGGCAAACAGGTTTTGCAATGCTTGCTTCAAACTCTGTTCAGGAAGCGCATGATATGGCAGCGATTGCCCAAACATCAACCTTAAGATCACGTGTGCCGTTTATGCATTTTTTTGATGGTTTCAGAACATCGCATGAAATCAAGAAAATCTCTCTTTTATCAGATGATGATTTAAGAGCAATGTTAGAGGGCGTTGATTATAAGTTCAATGCCAAGCATGCTTTGCGTCCGGAATCTCCCGTTATCAGAGGTACGGCGCAAAACCCTGATGTTTTCTTCCAAGGAAGAGAGGCTTCAAACCCGTTTTATGAAAAAGTTGAAGGCATCGTCCAAGAAGAGATGGATAAGTTCGCTAAAATTACAGGTCGTCAATATCATGTTGTTGACTACACCGGTGATAAAAATGCCGAACATGTGATTGTTGTGATGGGATCGGGTGCTGAAACGGTTGAGGAAGCAATTGAATATTTGAATGCACATGGTCAGAAATTGGGCGTTTTGAAAGTTCACCTCTATCGTCCGTTCCCGACATCAAGTTTCTTAAAAGCAATGCCGAAATCGGTCAAAACGGTTTCTGTTTTAGACCGTACAAAAGAATCAGGTGCTTTGGGCGAACCGCTTTATTTGGATGTGGTTACAGCCCTTTCTCAAGCTTTTTCAAACGGCAAACTTGCAAACTTACCGAAGATTTACGGCGGTCGTTACGGCTTGTCTTCAAAAGAATTTACACCGGCGATGGTCAAAGCTGTTTTTGAAAACGCAACAAGTGCTCAACCGATTAACGGCTTTACGGTCGGTATTGTTGATGATGTGACGCATAAATCGCTTTCATATGATGAAACATTTGATGTTGAGCCGAAAGATGTTGTTCGTGCTGTGTTCTTTGGTTTAGGGGCTGACGGAACGGTTGGCGCAAACAAGAACTCAATCAAGATTATTGCCGAAGATGCCGGAAAATACGGGCAGGGTTACTTTGTATATGACTCTCGTAAATCAGGCTCTATGACAACTTCGCACCTTCGTTTTTCAGACAATCCGATACGCTCGGCTTATTTGATTACGTCGGCTGATTTTGTGGCTTGCCATCAGTTCCAATTTATGAACAAAGTGGATATCTTAAAAATTGCTAAGCCGGGTGCAACATTTCTTTTGAATGCTCCTTATGATCATGACAAAGTTTGGGACCATTTGCCGATTGAAGTTCAAGAGCAAATCATTGCAAAGAAACTCAA
>JAFVFH010000023.1 GCA_017475525.1 Alphaproteobacteria bacterium
ATGCATATTGAAGTCGGAACAATTGATTTTTTAGAGCATGGCAAGGGGCATCCAAACTGGAAAATATATCAGAGATTGCTTGAGTTATATGACAAAGACATCAAAATATCAATCGTTTCAAAAGAAAAGCCCTGAATAACAGGGCTTCAATTATTTGGCGTTTTTGCCGATTTTTTTGACACCGCCCATATAAGGTTGCAGTTTTAAGGGAATATTGACCGTGCCGTCTGCGTTTTGGTGGTTTTCAATAAACGGCACCAAAGCGCGTGGGGTGGCAATGCCCGTGTTGTTTAATGTGTGAGCATATTTGACCTTGCCGTCTGCATTTGCGCGATAACGAAGGTTTGTGCGCCTTGCTTGCCAATCGGTGATGTTTGAACAAGAGTGCGTTTCGCGGTAGCAATTTTGGCTCGGCACCCAAGCTTCCAAATCATATTGGCGGTATTTCGGGGCACCCATATCACCGGTGCAAACTTCCAAAACGCGATACGGCAACTCAAAATCTTGCAAAATTTCTTCCGAAATCGCAAGCAATTTTTGGTGCCATTTTTCACTCTCATTCACATCGCCCGCACAAATCACAAACTGTTCGGTTTTCATAAACTGGTGGACACGGACCAAACCTCTGGTGTCTTTGCCTGCGGCGCCTGCTTCGCGTCTGAAACAAGGCGAAAAACCGGCGTATAAAACAGGGAGCTCATTTTCGGTTAAAATTTCATCTGCTCTGAGCGAGTTCAAAATGAGTTCTGCCGTGCCCGAAAGATAAATGTCATCTTGCGGCAGATAATAAACCTCATCGCGCGAAAAGGGAAGATACCCTTGCCCGTAAAGCGGTTTTTCCTTTGAAATAGAAGGCACCGTAATCACCTGAAAACCATAAGAGCGAAGTTTATCTAAAACAAACATATGCATGGCAAGCTCTAATTTGGCAAGCTCGTTTTTGATGGCATATGTGCGCGTGCCCGAAACTTTGGCAATACGCTCCATTTCAGACCAATCATTTATTTCCATCAGCTCAATATGATCTTTGGGTTCAAAATCAAAATGGGGCACTTCACCGACATATCTGCGCACCACATTTGCGCTGTCATCAGGACCGACAGGCGTTTCAGGCGAGGGGAGATTCGGCATTTTGAGCATCATCAAATCAAATTTTGCTGTAAGGTCTGAAAGCTCTTGCTCTTGAAGCTTGAATTTTTCGCCAAGCTCTTTGCTTTTGGTGATGATGTTCGGGCGATCTTCAGCCGAGGCAGATTTAATTTGATTGCTTAATTTGTTTTTTTCTTCCGCTAAGCTTTGAGAAGATGTTTTCAAAGCCGTGATTTGTTTATGAAGAGCAATCAGCTCATCTAAATCCAAATCTTCTTTGGTGTAGCCTTTTTTCGTTAAACCATCTTGAACGAGGTCTTTGTTTTCTATAATAAATTTAATATCCGGCATTTTAATGTCCTATTTTTGATAAAAACATATTGATTTAAACTGAAAAACACATTATCAATTTTAATATCAGTTTACAACAAGAAAATGAAAAAAAAGAGATAAAAGATGCAAAATAAAACAGTTTTAACCGGTGTCAAACCGACAGGAACCCCCCATATCGGCAATTTGGTCGGCGCAATCAAGCCGGCGATTGAGCTTGGAAATAAAGTCTTAGAGGCAGGCGGCAGACATTTTATGTTTGTGGCAGATTATCACGCGATTAATGCTGAAAAAGATCCGACCGTTTTGAACCAAAAACTCAAAGAAATTGCTTGCATCTATTTGGCATTCGGTCTTGATCCGAATAAATCCGTTTTTTATAAACAGTCAGATATTCCGGAAATCCCTGAAATCACAACCATTTTGTTTGCCTACACCCCGAAAGGCTTTATGAATAAGGCTCATGCTTATAAAGCGGCGGTTGATAAAAACCGCGCGGCCGGCAAACCTGATGATGACCTCATCAATATGGGACTTTATACCTATCCGACCTTGATGGCGGCTGATATTTTGGCTTATGACACGGATATTGTGCCTGTTGGCAAAGATCAGGTTCAACATGTTGAAATCGCACGCGATATTGCAGGTATGATCAATGCGCATTACGGCAAACAGCTTTTGAAATTGCCGGAATACGCCTTAACGCAAAATGCCATTCTTGTGCCTGGGGTTGACGGGCGAAAAATGAGCAAATCATATAACAATGTGATACCGATTTTTGCCGACAAATCAGAAATCAAAAAAGCCGTTTTCTCTATTAAAACAGACTCGCGCCCGATGGAAGAGCCGAAAAATCCGGATGAAATTTTGGTTTATCAAATCTATCAAGCCATTGCAGCGCCTGAAAAGGTTCAAGAAATGGCAGAAGGCTTGAAACAGGGCAAACTCGGCTACGGACATATCAAAAATATGCTCTTAGATGCCGTTGTTGAGATGACATCTGAGGCAAAAGAAAAGTATGATTATTATATGGCGCATTTTGATGAGGTTGAAGAAATGTTGGCGCTCGGTGCCTCAAAGGCTCGCCCGATAGCCACCAAAACCCTCGAGCGCCTCAAAAACGCCGTTTTCGGGAGATAATGTTTTTGTCGCCTGTTTGGAAACAAAGGAAAAATGCTTTTTTGAAAAATGCGCGTGCAAAATACGCGCTGATTGTTTTCGGCTTTATCTTTGTGTTGTCTTTGTTTTCGGAGCTGATTGCAAACGACAAACCTTTGATTTTGAAATATAAAAACCACTTTTATTTTCCGATTGTTCAAACTTTGACTGACAAATTTTTGGGTGGTGATTTTGAAACACCGGCTGATTATAAAGACCCGTTAATCAAAGAAAATATCAGCAAAAACGGCTTTATGCTGATGCCGCTTATTCCGTTTTCATACAACACTGTTGATTATGAAATTTCGGCTCAAACGCCTTCTGCGCCAAACAAAACGCATTGGCTCGGTACAGACGATGAAGGGCGCGACATTATCGCACGCGTTTTATACGGCATCAGGCTGTCTGTTGTTTTTGCTTTTATTTTAACGCTATTTTCTGCCACGCTCGGCATTTTCATCGGTGCGGTGCAGGGTTATTTTGGAGGCAAAATTGATATTATTTTTCAACGGTTTATCGAAATTTGGGATAGCTTGCCGCAGCTTTTTATCTTAATCATCATTGCAAGCCTTTTTATCCCGACATTTTGGACGCTTCTGATTATTTTGATGCTGTTTTCGTGGACTTCACTGACTTCGATGGTGAGAGCTGAGTTTTTGCGCACGCGCAATTTTGAATATGTTAAAGCTGCTAAAGCCTTAGGCGTGAGTGATTTTCGAATCATCTTAAAACATATTTTGCCCAATGCTCTTGTCACCTCATTGACTTTTATTCCGTTTATTTTATCCGAATCGATTGTTGCTTTAACATCACTTGATTTTTTAGGACTTGGCTTGTCTGAAAAATATCCCTCTTTAGGTGATTTGGTGCGCCAAGGCAAAGACAATCTTCAAGCCCCGTGGATTGGCATCACGATTTTTATCGTTTTGGCAGGATTGCTTACAATGCTGATTTTTATCGGCGAGGGTGTGCGTGATTCGTTTGATACGAGGAAAAGCAAATGACGGCGCTTTTGGAAGTTAAAAACTTGAAAATTTCCTTCAAAGGGGTGCCTGCTGTGAAAGGCATCGGTTTTGAGCTCAAAAAAAATGAGGTTTTGGGCATTGTCGGCGAAAGCGGATCAGGAAAATCCGTGACGGCACTTTCGGTCTTAGGGCTCATCAACAACGCTGAATATGGCAAAGAAAGCTCAATCAAATTAAACGGTGTTGAGCTGATGGGTGCATCAAACCAAACCTTAAGGCAGGTGAGGGGCTCAAAGGTCGGCTTTATCTTTCAAGAGCCGATGAGCTCGTTAAACCCGCTCCATAAAATCGGCACGCAGGTTGCCGAAACGATTTTGTTGCACCAAAAAGTGACGAAAAATGAGGCAAAATTACAAGCACTGGAGCTCTTAAAAAAAGTCGGGCTTAAAAACTTTGAAGAGCGATATAAGGCCTATCCGCATGAGCTTTCGGGTGGTGAGCGCCAAAGGGTGATGATTGCGATGGCGATATCGAACAAACCGGATATTTTAATCGCTGATGAGCCGACAACCGCGCTTGATGTGACTATCCAAAAGCAGATTATTGACCTGATTTTAGAGTTAAAAAAAGAACTCGGCATGTCAGTTATTTTTATTTCACATGATTTGAAGCTTGTTTCCAAAATTGCGGATCAAATTGTTGTGATGTATCAGGGCAAGATTATGGAGCAGGGCAAAACAAAAGATGTGTTTGGAAATCCGAAAAATAGCTATACTAAAAAATTAATTTCATCAATCAACTTATTGAAAGAAAAAGAAAAAATAAATAATAATGTTTTACTCTCAATAGATAAATTAACGGTTCAATATCCGCTCAAAAAGAACATATTCGGCAAAGTGAGTGTTTCTCTTAATGCCTTAAAAGATGTTTCACTTGATATTTTTGAGGGCGAAACACTGGGTATTGTCGGCGAAAGCGGATCGGGCAAAACAACGCTCGGACAATCCGTTGTGAATTTGATTAAATATCAAGGACTTATCAAGTTTAATCAAGATTTAAGTTCAAAAGATTTTCGAAAAACCGTACAGATTATTTTTCAAGACCCGTATAACAGCTTAAACCCCCGAATGAATATTTTAGAGATTGTGGGTGAGGGACTGAAAGTTCATCAAAAAAACTTGAATAACAAACAGATAGAAGAAAAAGTCGCTTTGATGATTGAAAAAGTCGGCTTAAAAAAAGAGAGCTTATATAAATATCCGCATGAATTTTCAGGCGGTGAGCGCCAAAGAATTGCGATTGCGCGTGCAATGATTTTGGAGCCGAGACTTGTGGTTTTAGACGAGCCAACCTCGGCGCTTGATGTGACCATTCAGCAACAGATCATCAAGCTCTTAAAAGACTTGCAACAAAAAATGAATATGACTTATATCTTCATTTCGCACGATATGCGCGCTGTTAAGGCGATGTCTGACCGTATTGCCGTGATGAAAGAAGGCAAACTTGTTGAAATCGGTTCGGCAAGCAATATTTTAGAGCATCCGAATGAGGCTTACACCAAAGCTTTAATCAACGCTTCGATTTTTTAGACGATTCATCGCGTTTTGAAAGATAGTCTTCAACAATCCATCTGATATACTTTTTCATCACTTCATGAAGTGTTAAAAGCGTTAGGATAACGATTGAAAACCATAGAAGTATCACAAAAAAGAGAGCCATCTCAAAATTCCTTTACAACAATATGATACCTTATACATCGCACAATATTTTTTATAAATCGTAAAGAAGAGCTTGTTTGAATAAAAATTTGTATTTTTATGTATAATTTTATCATTTTTTAATCTCTCTTATGTAATATTTGTATTGATTTTACGTGATAATAAGTTATATAATTATACATAATATCCATTATGCGACAAAAATGTTATTTATAAAACACGTCCCCTATAAACCCCTATAAAAACAATGTAACCTAAAAACAATATTTATTTTAATAAATGCAGCTATTGATGAGCTTTTCAAATAAAACTAGTTCATCAATGCTTTGTCACCGATTTGTTTGATTTTCGGCATGGCAAAGTTTTCTACGATAAAAGAAATGGCTTTTTGAACCATGGTATCTGTTTGTTGTAAAGTTTTGATTAAAACATCATCAGCCTCGCCTTTTTGAGCTCTGGTCGCAACAATTTCATAAACATCTGCCAGTTCGGAAAGTTGGTCGACAATTTGGGCAATATAGGCAGGTATTTTCAAATTTTCCTGTCCGCCCCAGAAACCTTCCAAAAAACCGAGTTCAATTTCATCATAGCGGTTGATGGCAATGTCATACGCTCTTGAACCTTCGTTTTTCGAGAGTTTGAGCTTGTTAAAGCCGATTTGCGCAAAAATTTCATCCCAAAGCCCCATAAAAAACTTGAAGAACAGTTCGGCTTCTTTCTTTGTTTCTAGACGCGGTTCCTCCCCTTCCCGCCAAAACGACGAAATCACATCTGTCGGGCGCAAATCATAGTTCGGCGAACAAATAGCCCCTGCAAATTTCATCTTCACAACATGAAGCGGTGTCGGGCAATCATAGTGCTCGAGAAATTTTTTGAAATTATCATCTCCAATATATTCATTTTGGCTTTGCATTTTAAATCTTCTTCGTATATGATGCTGTTAATTTGCTTTGTAATGTAATGGAGTTTTTGATAAATGTCCAATATAAAAATGATGTTTGCCATATTAATTTTGAGCTCAATATGTGCTTGCTCAGTCTTTGAGCCTTTTATTGACCGCCGGCGAAATGCCGGTGAAACAGATGTAAGCAAGCTTTATCGCGGCAAATCAACACCAGATAACCCTGCCGTCTGTTCAAACAGTTTGTGGACGGATGAAGTGCAAATAAAGGCTCTGGCAGACGCAGAATGTGCCAAACATCACGAAGGTACACATGCTGTTTTGACACATAAAACTTTTATGACCTGCAAGCTTTTTTTACCAACCCATACATATTTTAAATGTGAAAAATAGGAAAAACGATGAACTCTTTAGAAAAACAACTCAATATTAAAATAAAAAATATCTTTGAAACTTTCGGTTTTGAAACAAAATTTGCATTTGTTAAGCCCTCTGACAGACCTGATTTAAGCGATTTTCAGTGCAACGGCGCATTGGCTTTAGCAAAAACGTTAAAACAAAATCCGCGTGAAATCGGTCAAAAAATTGCAGATACATTAGCATGTGATAGTGACATTGAGGGTGTTTCGGTTGATGGTCCGGGGTTTATCAACATCAAACTCAAAAACGAGTTTATTGCACAAAATATGGATGAGATGGCGCACGATTCGCATCTTGGTTGCACCAAGACTGAAGATCCTCAAAATATTGTGATGGATTTCGGTGGTCCGAATGTGGCTAAAGCTCTCCATGTTGGGCATTTACGCTCTGCTGTGATCGGCGAAAGCATTCGCCGTATTCTCTCATTTGTTGGGCACAATGTGATCTCAGATGTTCACTTTGGTGATTGGGGAACTCAGATGGGGATGATTTTGGCTCAAGTTATCTTTGAAGACGGGGATTTATCAAAGGTTGAAACTTATGATGTTGACGCTATCTCAAACATATATAAAAGAGCCAATATCCGTTGCAAAGAAGACGAAAAAGCAGCTGAAACAGCGCGCTTAATTACGGCAGATTTGCAAAACGGCAACAAAGAATACGTCAAAGCTTGGAAGCATTTGAGAGCCGTTTCCGTTGCCGCTGTTAAAGAAAATTATGACGAACTTGATGCGCATTTTGATTTATGGCTCGGCGAAAGCGATGCGCACGAAACAAGTACAAAGATTGTTGAAATTGCTCATCAAAAGGGACTTTCTGAAGTTGATGACGGAGCAACAATTATCCGCTTGCCCGAAACGAACAAACCGATGCCTCCTGTGATTTTAGTTAAATCGGATGGGGCTTTCGGCTATCAGGTTACGGATATTGCAACCATTAAAATGCGCGTTGATGACCTTAAAGCCGATGAAATTATTTATGTCGTTGATAAGCGCCAGTCGCTTCATTTTGAACAGGTCTTTCAAGTTGCCAAAATGCTTGAGATTGCCCCATCGACTAAATTGGAACATGTCGGCTTCGGCACAGTCAACGGTCAAGACGGTAAACCCTTTAAAACGCGTGACGGCGGTGTTATGAACCTTAAAGATTTGATTGAAATGAGCAAACAAAAAGTTCGTTCTTCAATGCCAAAACCTGATGAAGTTGAAGGCTATGGCAAAGAACAAATCGATAAACTTGTCAGCGAGGTTGCGATGGCCGCCATCAAATTCCAAGATTTGAAAAACACGGCAGCTTCAGGCTACATATTTGATTTGGAAGATTTTGCAAAGTTTGATGGTAAAACAGGTCCCTATATTCAATATGCCATTGCACGTATCAATTCAATTTTAAGAAAAGCGGACGAAAGCAGTGTGTCGCAAGGGAAAATCATCATATCTGAAAATGATGAGCGCACACTTGCTCTGAAATTAGCCGCTTTTGATAATGCAATCAATCGCGCCGCGGCTGATAAAGAACCGAGCATTATAGCAGATTATGCTTATAGCTTGGCGCAAACATTCAGCTCTTTTTACAACACCTGCCCGATTATGAATGCCACGGATAATGAAATGAGAGCTTCACGCTTAAAATTGGCAGCTTTAGTGCGTGACACATTAAAACAGGCGCTTGACTTGCTTGGTATTAAGGCTCCTGAAAAAATGTTAAAAGCAAATTAGAAAGGAAAAAAGATGCATCAGTTGGAAGAAATTTTACGTCATTACGGTGTTGAAGGAACTGTTGAAGGCGAAGGCAAAGGTCCACTCATCAAGCAAATTCGTTTTAAGCCAAAACCCGGCACAAAAATCAAAAACATCACGTCATCGATTGAAGATATTGCACGTGAGATGGGTGTCAGGAATTTGCGTATCAGTAATGTTTGTGAGGGCGGATGCATCGGCTTTGAAGTGGCAAATGATACGTTCCAAACAGTGCCGCTTGAAGATGTGTTGGAATCTGATGAGGCCAAAAATGCCAAAGGTGCCTTACCTATCAGTTTGGGCGTTAAAATAGACGGAACGCCTGTTTTTGCAGACCTTGCAAAAATGCCTCACTTGTTGGTGGCTGGTGCAACAGGTTCGGGCAAATCGGTTGGGCTGAATGCATTTATTATTTCGCTAATCAAACGCAAAAAACCAAGTGAATTAAAGTTTGTGATGATTGATCCGAAACGTATTGAATTTTCGGTTTATAACGACCAAAAATATATGTATATGCCCGTTATCACAGACAATGCTGATGCCTCAGAAGCTTTAGAGCTCCTTGTTGATGAAATGACCAAGCGCTATGAATTATTTGAAAAAAGTCTGACGAACAATATCGGAGAATATAACGAGAAAGAAGGCAATATGCAATATATCGTCACCATTGTTGATGAGTTCTCGGATTTAGTGTTGTCAGATAAAACGGTTGAAAAGAAAATTCAAATTTTAGCGCAAAAAGCAAGGGCGGCAGGCATCCATTTGGTGCTTGCGACTCAACGGCCGTCTGTTGATGTGGTCACCGGCTCAATCAAGGCAAACTTCCCTTCCCGTATGGCTTTTAAAACGGCATCAGGCGTTGATTCTAAAACCATTTTAGACACCACCGGTGCTGAAGATTTGGTCGGGCGTGGTGATGCCCTGTTTTTAGCCGGCAATGGGGAGCTGTCGCGCATACATGGCGCTTATATTTCAACAGAAGGTATTGAAGAAATCTTAAAACCTTATCGTGCAAAGGTTGCACCTGTTTTGAAAAAGAAAGTTCCGGCAGTCGAGGAAGAAAAAGTCACAATCACCAAAGATGGCAAAAAAACAGAAAAGAAAAAAGAGTTTTTCTTGCTTTCATGGATTAAAGGCGTTTGGGGATGGCTCTCCAAAACAGAAAAGAAAAAGTTTTTGAAATGGATTTGGCTCCTTCTTGTCGGTGCCTTTGTGAGTTCAAAAACACAAGACAAAAGCGGTGCGTTGTTTGATACAATCGCGGACAACTTAACAAAAACAACCAAACGCCGCACATATACAACAACGCGAAGAAAAACAACTTCAAGAAGAAGATATTAAAAAAAAGGCGCACTTTGTTATGGTGCGCTTTTGATTATCATTTATATCTTAGCCTAAAAGTGTTTCCTGTTGGTTTTGAAAGACGCGTTGCTTCTTCAACGGTGTAGATGCGGCGTTGATACGGATTGCCGTTTTTATCAAACATACCGATTTTTTTACCGTCTTGATAAACTGTTCTATAACCAAGTGAATCATATTTTGAGATTGTTTCAGAAATTTTATCACCTGCATCATCGTATTGATTAAAAGTCTCTTTGATTAAATTGCCGTTTTCATCATATTCAATATCTTTAACTGTCCATCCTGCATATTCACCATTCTCATATATATCAACAGCTTCATAAGTTAATTGCCCGTTTTTATTCCATTCACGATATTCATAACCATTTTCTGCACCATCAACGGTGTAAAGATTAATCTCTTCGCTTTCCTTTTGATTATTAGCATAGTAAGTATAATAAATATCGCCAAGACCTATGCCTCCCCCATAAGGATCACCTATAAAAGAAATGTAATCATGCGTTATATTTCCATTGGCATCTGTAGCTCTATCTTCATGATCTTCTGCCGAGATGTAAATACCATTAGAATCGTAATTATCTCTGCCAAATAATATCTTATTATCATAAAATTCCGTCATCTGAAGTATTCCATTTCCATTATAAGTGTATACTTTTTTCTTGTTTTCACTTGTTTCATAGGCCAAGGTACCATCGGTATTGTATGTATAAGTCCATTCTTCTGCTGACATACTATCTCTACGTGTTGCAATTGAGCCATCGGCATTGTGCGTATAATAATAGTCTCGTGTATAAGAACCATAAGGATCCCATTCTGTTTCGAGTTCGCCTTTTTCATTGTAATATTTCCCATCCACTCTCGCAATTTGACCAACTTTAGAACCACCGCTATAATAACTTGTTTTTATAGCATTATAGGAATTGTCAGAATTATAGTTGTAGTCAGTTTTATACCCTTTTGTTCCATCATTGTAATAATACGTTTCCGTCTGGATTTTTCCTGTTGCAACGTCATAATCATAAAGCACATATCCGCCTGAATCGTAAGTTAGTTTTGATAGTATTCCATTAGCATTATACTCATATTCAACAGCCTTAGCTGATAAAGATATTAGACAACTTCCTAAAAGCATTGCCATATATTTGTTTTTCATAATTTATCCCCTTTTGAAAATGTCACTATTAAAAAACCGCCCTTTGAAGAGCGGTCGGAGAGTTGAGAAATCATACAATCGGAAATGACTCTTGCAGCCTTTAGGTTTCCCTTGAACATCCGCCGCAAGCTCCCCGACCTAAATCGGGGATAATGTGTTATAAAAAAATAACACTTATGCAGTGTTATCCTCACTGCCGATTGTAAAAAAGCTTCTCACAGCTCCGCGCTTTTCAAAGCACTTGATGCAAAAAAAAATTCCGCATCCATTTCAAAGTATCTCATATTTTATCTTTATTGTCAAATAATATTTGAACTTGCTTATTGAAAAGAAATTTGTTATATATAAAGCATAATAATTATTTTTTAGGAGTTCTTAATATGTTTCAAAAACCGGAAGTTTGTATTTTGCCTGTTGCGGGTTTATCAACACGCAACTTGCCCGCCACAAAAGTTTTACATAAAGGCTTTTTAACATTGAACAATCTGCCGATTATTCAATACGCGGTTGATTGTTGCCGTGAAATCGGTGTTAAAGAAGTTGTTTTTATATATAGCGATCAATCGTGCAAACATTTGTTTGAGCAATATTACGCACCCTACCCGTTTTTAGAAAACCATTTGAGAGAAAAGAAGAAACTTGATTTGCTTAAAACCCTAGAAGATATTATCCCTCAGGGCATGAAATTTTCTTTTGCGCTTCAAGACAAACCGCTAGGTAACGGTCATGCCATTTTAATGGCAAAAGAAATCGTCGGTAAACGTCATTTTATAGTGATGTGGCCTGATGATGTTTATATCAATATGAACGGACCATGCATCTTAAAAGAGCTGTGCGATGTTTATGAACAAACGGGTGGCGTTGTTGAAAATATTATGGAGTTCCCGCGAGAAGAAATGGTACGTTACGGGGCGTTGATCGGTGCAATGCGCGATGGTAATATTGTGCGTGCCAAAGGTTTGATTGAAAAACCGGCATTGGAAAATGTTCCCTCAAATTTTGCCAGTATGGGACCATACATATTGCCAAATGTTGTGATGGATGTTTTGCCCGAAGTCAGAAAAGGCACAAATGGTGAAATCAACTTGACTGATGCAATTAATTTAGTTGTTCAAAGAGGCGAACCTTTAACAGGTGTTCTTTGCAAGGCCGAAAGATTTGATTGCGGAACAAATAAAGACTTGGCAAAAGCAAACATCAAACTGAGTTTACTTAAAAATCCTGATTTGAGAGCTTATACCAAAGAGGTCTTGTCGGAAATCGAAAAATAAAACGAATAAAAACAACCTCTCTTCAGAGAGGTTGTTTTTATTCGGTCGCCCTTGAAACAGAAAGAACGACTTTTGCGGATTTTAAAGTACCGATAATGTGGTTAAGGTGTTCAACATCTTTAACTTCCAAATCAAGCAAAAGTTCGAAATAGCTCGGCATTCTGTTGGCTATATTCAAATTTGAAATATTGGCTCCTTCTTTGGCAATCAGGTTTGATAAATCACCCAAAGCACCGGGTTCATTTGCAAGCATCACTTTAATGCGAGCTGTATGAATTTCAGATTCTGCATCTTCGCCCCAATCAATATCGAGCCATCGTTCAGGTTGATCGGAAAATTTTTCCAAAACAGCACAATCCATCTTATGAACCGTGACACCTTTACCTGTTGTAACAATTCCGACAATTTTATCTCCGGGTAATGGGTGACAACATTTTCCAAAAGAAACAGCCATATTTTCAATTAAGCCTTTAATTTTGAGCGGATTGGATTTTTTCTTTTTGCGAAACAGTGGTGCTTTAATAGTCTCAACCATTTTTTCGATTTTAGATTGTTTATACGCCGGATAAACAGCCCTTAAAACATCCCAGCCGGTCACAAGTCCTTCACCGACTTTTGCAAAAATATCCTCAATGGTTTCAGCTGAAAAGTTCGGCATCACATTTACAAGTACTTTATCCGAAAACTCAAGATTTTCGCCCTTAAATAAACGCTCTAAAATTTCCTTTCCCAATGTCACAAACTGTTCGCGTTTTGTAGCTCTGACATAGCGTCTGATGGCAGCCTTTGCCTTACCTGTCACAACAAAACGTTCCCACTCCGTTGAGGGATGTTGTGCCTTTGAGGTTAGAATGTCAACCTGATCACCGTTTTGCAAAACAGTTCGAAGCGGGGCTATTTCACCATTGACCTTTGCGCCGACACACGTATCGCCAACCCTTGAGTGCACAGCATAAGCAAAATCGACAGGGGTTGAACCGCGTGGCAACCCGATTAAATCTCCTTTAGGTGTAAAACAGAAAACCTGATCATTATACATTTCAAGTTTTGTATTTTCTAAGAATTCTTCCGGATTATCAGCTTGTTCCAAAATTTCGAGGAGCTCTCGAATCCACCTGAAATTCATGCCTTCGGCTTTTTGTCCCTGTTTATAAGCCCAGTGCGCAGCCACACCTTTTTCTGCAATTTCATGCATTTGATATGTACGGATTTGAACTTCAATACGTGTATCTTCAGGCCCGATTACCCCCGTATGAATGGACTGATAACCATTCGGTTTCGGGGTTGAAATATAATCCTTAAAACGGCGTGGCACCATATGATATTTACTATGTATCACGCCAAGCGCCTGATAACACGAAGCAATATCATCAACGCAAATTCGAAATGCCATAATATCGGACAACTGCTCAAAAGAAGCATTCTTTTGTTGCATCTTGCGCCAAATGGAATATGGCGCTTTTTCGCGCCCTGTAACAGTTGCTTCAATACCGTTCTCTTCCATATCTTTTTCCAAGGCTGAAATAATTTTTGGAATAATGTCACTTCCTTGCTCGCGCAAAAAGTTTAAACGAGCAATAATAGAATCATGCGCTTCTTTATACAACTCGGCAAAAGCAATTTCTTCCAATTCATCTTTAACCTCTTGCATACCGATTCGTTCGGCAAGAGGAGCATAGATATCAAGCGTTTCTTTGGCAATACGTGCACGTTTATCTTCCGGACAATAATGTAATGTGCGCATATTATGCAATCTGTCTGCCAACTTGATAAGCAAAACCCTGATGTCATCAGACATTGCAAGCAATAATTTTCTGAAATTCTCGGCTTGTTTGCTGCTTCCTGATTTTTGCTCAATCGTTGCAAGTTTTGTTAAACCGTCAACAAGAGAAGCCACCTGCTCACCAAACAAATTCCTGACTTCTTCAATCGTCGTATCGGTATCTTCAACGGTATCATGCAAAAGTCCGGCGATGATCGAAGCGCTGTCAAGCCTGAATTTTGTTAAAATACCTGCAACTTCAATCGGATGTGAATAGTACGGATCACCCGATGTTCTGAATTGACCGCTATGCTTTTTCATAGCAAAGACATAAGCTCTGTTTAAGGCGTCCTCATCAGCTTCCGGATCGTAGGATTTTACTAAATCAACCAGTTCATACTGTCTTAACATTTTCTTCCTTGTTGTTTATTCATATAAAAAAAATAGCAGAATTGAAAGTTTCTGCTATTAACTTAGATACAAAAGATTTAGATAATCTTAAAATTCATCATTTTCATCTGAAAATTCATCACCGCCGACGGTTTCATCATCAAGAGCTTCATCTGAAAAATCAGTATCATCCAAATCATCAAGCGAATCGGAACCTTCATCTCTGATTTGCATACCATCTTCCAAGCTGTCATCGACGAGCATAGACGCGTCAAACTGTGCATCCAAATCTGCCAATTCTTTTTCAGCGGCAATAATTTCAATTTCTTCCTCTTCCGGTTCTTCAACTTCAACGTATTTTTGCAAATTCAAGACCAAGGATTTTTGCAAGTCTTCAATGCTGACTTTATCTTCTGCAATTTCGCGTAAAGCAACTACTGTGTTTTTATCATTATCGCGCTCAACACGAAGCGGTGAGCCTTGCTCAATATCTTTTGCACGTTGTGCCGCAACCATCAAGAGTTCATAGCGATTCGGCAATTTTTCAATACAATCTTCTACGGTAACACGAGCCATAATTTCAACCCTTATTAAAAATTAAGTCAAATTTCTTTTGCTAAACTTATAACGATTCTGTTTTCAAAATGCAACACTTTTTTTCAAATATTTTTCAGTAGCTTAGCGGAGAAGTAAGCATCAATGATCCGAACGGTTTCAGCTTTTCTTTGATAATCGATTCGTTTTTCAAAGCTTCCAACACATCGTTTTTGTTTGTTTCATACATTTTGAGCATTCCTTGCATGG
The DNA here is from genome assembly GCA_017475525.1 of Alphaproteobacteria bacterium. Classification (GTDB taxonomy): domain Bacteria; phylum Pseudomonadota; class Alphaproteobacteria; order RF32; family CAG-239; genus UBA1254. The sequence continues at coordinate 15,063 of JAFVFH010000023.1, forward strand.
TTGCAAATTGCCTGTCTCGCCATTTGGGAGCCAAAGATTGGATATAGGCATTATAAACACCTTTTTTATAAAGTTCCAAAGAAGAGAGTTTACCGTCCGAAACCAAAATGGTGCGATAGGCTTTGATTGTTTTGTCACATGTTAAAGCCCAATCTTTAAGGTTAAACCCTTCGCTTGCAATATTTTTTGAAAATTCTGTTTCGAGCCCTGCCCATTTGATTTTCAAAGCAAGCCTCTGACAAGGATTAACAATATCTTTTAGCGTGTTCATATCAAGTGCCGTTCCGTTTTTTGCCTCATAGTAATCAAGCAAACTTCCGGCTTGAACAAGTTTGAACTTATGATCATGTGTGCCGAAAGCCAAAACGCCGTCCAAAGTTTTTGTAAACGCAACAACATCTGCTGTCGTTAAAGGAGAAGTCTTGCTGACCTTTAATGTCCTCAATCTGTCCTCAAGCGTTTGCTCTCCTCTTGCGTTCGCACCGCCGAAACCGCCTTTCGGGAGGCTTTCAAAAATATTTGCATAAAGCTGAGGATTATAGTTTGTCGGCGGAATTTTTGCTCTGCGCTTTTGAGGCGTTTCAACCGGCTTATTATTCTCCGGCCACATTTCGGGCATCAGAAGAATATATAAATAAGGTGATAAAAATTCCAAATCTTCAATCCCTTGAAGTTGAGGGGCAATACGTTCCGGAAATTTATTTTTTGTTTCTTTAATTCCGGGCATGTTTAAGATTTTTTCAGGAATTCCGGGAACGGAATGTAAAAAAGGCCCGATATAAGGATAGTATTCTTTCGGAAGAGAGGCAATCATATCCGTCAAATCTTCCTCACCTGATGAGCGTATGCGTCTTTCGCTTGTGCCGTATGAGGTTATCACATTGCGCCAAATTCGATCAAAAGTCGGTCCCATATCCCAACTGACGACATAACGCGGTTCATAGATTTCGGTTGCCTGCATATATTCTTCTTTAAGTGCGTCTAAATCCGGCAACGGTGCATCCAAATCAACCTCAAAATATTTTGAAAAATCGGGCATTTCAGATTTTGCCGAAAAGCTGAAAAGCACAAAAAAAAGTGAAAGAAGACATTTTTTCATTTTTTATTCCTCATTTTGTTTCAAAGATAACATATAAAAAACAGAAAAAAAAGTGATATTTTGAAAAATTAACTCTAGACTTCATAAAAATCTTAGATTAAAGTGAAAAAAGTTTATCTCATTTTTAACGGAGGAAAGTATGGCTTGGACCACAGAAATGATTGATGGCTTAAAACAAATGTGGAAAAAAGGTTTAACGACCAATGAAATTGCCAAAGAACTCGGTGTATCTAAAAACTCGATTGTAGGCAAAGTTCATCGCTTAAATTTAACGGCACGTCCCTCGCCTATCAAAAAAAAGGATGGAGAAGATGAAATAAATGATATCGAAATTCAAAAAAACGAACCGGTAACAAAAGAGCCGATCGTTAAAGAAAAGAGCAAAGTGCTAAAAACATCTAAGATTGAAATTAATACTATTGAAGTAAAAGCTCATAAAAATACATGTATTAAACTAAGCGAACTTGACAGCCACACCTGCCGTTGGCCCATCGGCGACCCTAAAGACGAGGGGTTTTGTTTTTGCGGCAGAAAAGTCAAAGCCGGACAAACATATTGCGAAGAACACGCCGCTATTGCTTATGTCAAACCTGGTAAGAAAGAAAAATAAATGATTAAAAAACAAATTGCTGCCGGCATCATCACTCATGCCGGCAAAGTTTTAATCGGACAACGCAAAAAAGGGAAAGACCTCGAATTTTTTTGGGAGCTCCCGGGTGGCAAATTAGAGAAAAACGAAACTTTAGAAGAATGCCTCAAACGTGAACTGATGGAAGAAATGGGTTTAGACATTGAAGTCGGCTCATTGTTTATGCAGAAAGCCTATGATTATGATTTTGGCCATTTTGTGATTAACGCCTTTTTTGCAGAAACAAAAAGCTTTGACATTCCGAAAATTTGCGAACACGAGCAGGTTTTATGGGTCTATCCGCAAGAACTTTTGAACTATGAATTTTCGCCGGCAGATGTGCCGATTATCAAGGCATATCTCTCTTCTTTTGAGGCATAATCGGCAGTTTGCCGTTATGTCCGCCGTATCCCATACCCACTTTTCGACCGATACTTTGAATTTTCATACCGATACATGTTTTGCACTGCAAAGGCTGTTCATCAACGCAGATTTTGCCCGGATAAAGCTCATAAAATTTGCGGTATTCGCCTTCTGTTACATTCGGCATAACAACATTTGCACCGGCTTGAAGTGCCATAATACGCCCTCTGGGGTGCAAACTTTCCATCGCTGTTGTTGCAGGAATATTGATATCCGGCATTAAAAGGCGCATAACGGCCATTGTGCGAAGAGCTAAACTTAAATCACCGCCCTTTTCGTCTTTCAGAGGTGTTTCCCGATGCGGAATAAAGGGGCCTATGCCTGACATATCAACACCAATATTTTTCAAATACAGCAAATCGTCAGCAATGGATTCTATTGTTTGTTCGGGAAGACCTACCATAATCCCCGAACCAAGCTCATAACCGAGCTCTTTAATCATCATCAAACATTCATGACGCCTATCCCAACTCATATCGGGATCAAGCTTATTATAAAGGTTTTTATCCGTTGTTTCGATACGCATTAAATATCTGTCGGCGCCGGCATTTCGAAATGCCTGATATTCTTCATAAGTGCGTTCGCCGATGCTCAACGTGACAGCAACATCAAAATTTTTGATGGCTTCAATAATGCGGCACATACGATCTGTGTCATAATACATATCTTCACCGGATTGTAAAACAACGGTTTTAAAACCCATGTTTGCTGCTTTTTGAGCCATTTCTATCAGCTCGTCTTCGCTCATACGATACCGATGTGCTTTTGAATTACCTTTTCTGATGCCGCAATAAAGACAATTGTTGCGACAGATGTTTGAAAACTCGATAAGCCCACGCAGATACACTTCATCTCCGACATATTGTTTGCGAACAAAATCGGCCTTTTTAAAAAGTGCTTGTTCATCATTTGTTTGAAGCAACTTGACAATTTCATCTTTATCTATCATAAAAAGCATTATAAAAAGTCAATTTTTAAAAGCAATATATTTTGAGCTTTTATCATAAATATCATGGAGACGTTTGATGGAACTGAGTTTATCAATGTTTTTAATCGTATGCCCCTTTGCTTTTTTGGCGGGGTTTGTTGATTCAATCGGCGGTGGCGGTGGCTTGATTTCACTTCCTGCTTATGTGATTGCAGGGTTGCCTGCGAACACTGCCGTTTTTACCAATAAACTTTCGGCCTGTCTGGGAACAATAGTGGCAACGGCACGCTATTGTAAGAACAATTTTATTGATAAAAATTTGGCGCTTATCGGCATCATAACGGCAGCCGCCGGCGGATTAATCGGGGCGAAATGCGCCTTAATGGTCGATGAAATGATCTTTAAGGTTTTACTTCTTGTGCTTTTGCCTTTAATCGCCATGTATGTTTTACTCAAAAAAGATTTAGAGCCTAAAAATCCGGATAAAATTAATCGCAAAAAACAATATATGATTGTATCGGTTGCGACATTCTTTTTAGGGATGTATGTCGGATTTTACGGCCCCGGTTCAGGCACGTTTTTGATTTTGGCATATACCGGCCTTGCAAAGATGAATATCTTAAAAGCGGAAGGCAATGCAAAACTTGCAAATATGACAGCGGATATATGTTCGCTTTTGGTTTTTCTGGTCAATGGCGTTGTTATTATCCCGCTCGGGCTTGCTGCCGCTGCTTTTGGTATTGCGGGCAATTATATCGGCGCCGGCGTTGCCATGAAAAACGGCTCAAAGCTCATCAGGGTTGTGATTTTATCTGTTCTGTTTCTTCTCTTTATTAAAGTCATGGTTGAAGGAACAGGTTTATTTATCAATATATTTTAAGGATTTGAATATGGAACTGAATTTGACAATGTTTTTAATTGTGTGTCCTTTGGTGTTTTTAGCTGAGTTTATTGATGCAATCGGTGGCGGCGGCGGATTAATATCTCTCCCAGCTTATTTGATTGCAGGCCTTCCGGCACACATGGCTGTCGGCACAAACAAACTTTCCTCCACTCTTGGCACAATTGTTTCAACCGCACGTTATTGGAAGCATAATTATTACGACTATGAACTCTCGGTCATCGGCGCGATAACAGCTCTTTTCGGGGCTATTGCCGGCGCTCAAATTGCTTTGTTTTTAGATGATGCGGTTTTTAAGATGATATTGTTGATTTTATTGCCTTTGATTGCAATTTATGTTTTGCTCAAAAAAGATTTAGAGCCCAAAAACACAACGTCTATCTCAAGAAAAAAGCAATACATTATCGTTGCCGTTGCCACATTTTTGCTCGGAATATATGACGGCTTTTACGGCCCCGGTTCCGGCACATTTCTGATTTTGGTGTATGTTGGTTTGGCAAAAATGAATATTTTAACCGCAGAAGGCAATGCAAAAGTTGTCAACTTGATTGCCACAGGCTCATCTCTTGTTGTGTTTTTATTAAATGGCGCTGTCCTTATTCCTTTAGGACTTGCCGCCGCCGTATTCAGCATGGCCGGACACTATTTCGGCGCCGGCGTTGCCATGAAAAACGGGGCTAAAGTTGTCCGCTTGGTCATTTTATCCGTGATTGCTATTTTATTTATCAAAGTGATATGGGATGCCGGCGGATATTTTATCAACTGGTTTTAAGAATAGAGCCCTCATGAAAGAGGGCTTTTTCTTATTTGTAACGAAGCTTAAACGTATTGCCTGTCTTCTTAGAAAGTTTTTCAGCTTCTTGAATGGTATAAATGCGCTTGTTTCTATACCCCTTAAATTTTCCTATTTCATAAATAGCAACGCTACCATCAGGTTGTTTTATTTTCTTTAGAGGATATATTATTTGCGTTTTCCCTTCCCATTGTGTCCCTTTTAAAACATTTTCACAATTTCCATCCGTACAAGTAATTTTAAGAGGCTCCTTTAAACCTCCAGACGCATTTAAATAGCGCTCTAAATTCTGTTCATTACATGTTAAATCAGATGCCATAACATTTTTAAAAGCATCGGCTTCAATCGTTGTCACACTATCAGGAATATCAATGTTTCTCAACACTCCCATATCAGCAAACGCTAATGAGCCAATAAATGTTACATTTTCAGGTATGACAATTTCTTGTATAGAACTGGCTCCCCAAAAAGCACCGGAACCGATTGATGTGACAGAAGCCGGAATATTAATACTTTGCAAATTTGTTGCTAAACGAAAAATTTCGTCATTTATGGTTGTGATACCCTCAGGAATATTGATGCTTTGCAATTGAAACATCCCACTGAAGGCGTTTGCTCCGATAGATTCAACCGAAGAAGGGATGACTATGTTTGTAATCTTTGGTGTGTTATAAAAAATCCTTTCTCCCAAAGTTTTTAAAGTTGTTGGTAAAGAAACACTTTCGACTTCCGACAACCCATCAAATACCAGCGCACCTAGATTTGTGATCCCTTCTTCTACATGAATATGTTTAATAGAAGATCGTGTTGATTTGTCATACCACGGTCTTGAAAAATCAGCCACTTCTCCGCATCCCTTTTCTCCAGTGCCACGTATCGTTAAAACGCCTTCGGAATCTATATAATATTCACATGTCAGACCGCAAGACTGCCAAGCAATGGCTCTATTAGATAATAATAATAGAACGGTGATTAATATTGTCAGTATAAAATATTTTTTCATCATTTACCCCCCTATAAAAAAAACGTTTCAGAAATGTATCCGAAACGGGGAGCTAATACACTGTAACACCACAGACAAGATTATTCGCAAAGCAATGCTTTCTTATTTCTCTTACTCCCCATACAAGGAGTTTAGTGTTAAGCGTGCGTATTAGACACCGCAACCATCTCGGTTACAGTGTTTATTGTGACATATATTCAAAAAAAAGTCAAACAAAAAATCCCGAAATACTCGGGACTTGTTTTTTATTTTTTATGTAAGGCTTGCCATTCAAACCATTTGGCAATTTTCAAAAATCTGAAATAAGCATAAGAGGTTGCCATCCAAAAACCGCATGTGCCATACATAAAATAGCGGCGCATAAAGTAATAAAACAAAAACTGCCGCGGCATTTCGGTATATAAACGAAGCTTTGAGTATTTTTTGTTTTTCTTTAGCGCAACTTGCACAAGTTCATCGGTATACATATTGAGCTTAAACCAAAGCTGTGTGAGCGAAACATAAGAATAATGCCAAATTTTTGACTTGAGCTGTATAACAGAACAATTATCGCCCAGCACAACACGATCATGTGTCAAATCATCCGGCATATTGGCTTTTTTGCGGTTGTATAAACGAACTTGATTGTAGGTTTTAGCAAGCAATCTCGGTTTTTTATCTCCGGGCAAAATATCACAAATTTTTACCTTATACGCATCTGCTGTCGGATTTTTCTTGATTTCTTTTATCTCGGATATCAAATCATCCGACAAAACTTCATCAGCATCTAGCGACAAAACCCAATCATTTTTGCATTTGTTTTGTGCAAAATTCTTTTGAGAAGAAATGTTTTTCCATTTATGAAAAATAAATTGCGCCTTGTTTTTCAAAGCAATTTCTTTTGTTTTGTCTGTGCTGCCGCTGTCAACGACAATAATTTCATCAGCAATTTTTGAAACGGCTTTTAAGGTCCTGTCCAAACGTGCTTCTTCATTTAAGGTGACAATGTATGCAGATATTCTAATCATTAAAATTCCTCCAAAACTTTGGCAAGTTCTTTTGCCTTATCTATATTAAACATTGCGGTTTGATGATATCCCGCATCCACATGAACCACCTCGCCCGTGATGGCAGAGCCTAAATCCGAAAGCAAAGAAAGCGCGGTGTTGCCCACCTCATCTTGTGTCACATTTCGGCGAAGAGGTGTGTTCAGCTCGTTATATTTCAAAATCTTCTTAAAATCGCCGATACCCGAAGCCGCTAAGGTTTTAATCGGCCCCGCGGAAATAGCATTGACACGCACCCCTTGTTTACCTAAATCTGCTGCGGCATAGCGCACCGAAGCTTCCAAAGCAGCTTTAGCCACACCCATAATATTATAGTTCGGAAGTGAACGTTCCGAACCGATATAGGTTAAGGTCAAAACGGCTCCTCCTTCATTTAAGATAGGAGATGCACAGCGACAAGCCTCAATAAACGAATAGCATGAAATATGCATGGTGTTTAAAAAGTTGTCTAAAGTTGTGTCAATTGTGCGACCTTTCAATTGTTCTCTGTCAGAAAACGCGATAGCATGAACAACAAAATCAATTTTACCCCATTTTTTAGAAAGTTCATCAAAACATGCTTCAACCGATTTTGAATCGGTTACATCGCATTTGATGAGCATTGTTTCGTTTTTTAATTGCTCGGATAAAGGCTTTACACGTTTTTCTAAAGCTTCATTTTGGTAAGAAAAGGCAATTTTGGCTCCCTCTTTGTCAAGAGCTTTTGCTATTCCCCAAGCAATTGAATGGTCATTTGCAAGACCCATTATGAGTCCTTTTTTACCTTCCATCAACATGATACAAATCCTTTTAATATTAAAGATACATTTTCTTTAGACGATTTTGCAAAAAATGTAAAGCACTAAAACCAAATTTTATACCCCGCTATGTATTTTTTGACTTGACCGATAGTTTCTTTTGAGATACAAAGCACACATAAAGTAACAAAGGAGAAATATTTTGAAAAATTTCGTGAGATTTTGCCTTCGTACATTTTTTTACATTTTTAAAGTCAGATGTCAATTTCAGTTTGACTTGAAAAAACTGCCTCAAAAAGGTGTATATGTTTCAAACCATGTGTCATATCTTGACCCCGTTTTGCTTTTTGCCTTTTTACCGGGCAATCCTATTTTTGCCTTAAACGGGCATTTGTATCGCCGTCGTTTTATTCGGTTTTTGATGAAAACGGCAGATATTATGAACTACAACCCTATCGAACCGGCAGATTTAAAAGAATTAATCAATAAGGTCAACGATAATCGTCTGGTGGTGATTTTTGCCGAAGGGCGTATCACGGAAACCGGTGGTTTGATGAAGATTTATGAAGCTCCAGGCCTTTTGGCTGACAAAACCAAAGCTCCCATCATTCCGATTTGGATTGAAGGTCCGCAATACAGCTATTTTTCAAAAACAAAAGACAAGCTACCACACCGCCCGATGCCTAAAATGCTCATTACGGTCGGATCTCCAAAACCTTTGAAGTTGAAAGATGAGTTGCGTCGCCAACGTGACCACTTAAGTAACGAGGTTTATCATATTTTAACGGAAATGCAGTTTAAAATCACCTATAACCCGGACATTTCAATTTTTGCACAGCTTGTTAAAACATCAAAGGTTTATTCCAAAAAAGGCTTTTTCTTCAAGCGTCCGATGGTGATTGAAGATATCAATCGCAAACCAATGAGTTATAAAGATTTGTTGTTGCGCGTTTATTTGCTCGGTAAATTTTTCAAGAAAAAAGCCGGACATTTTGAACATGTCGGTCTTTTGCTCCCCAATACCATTGCTGCCGCAGCCACATTTTTAGGTTTGTCTGCCTATGAACGTGTACCTGTCATGCTCAACTTTTCGGTTGGAGCAAAAAACATGCTTTCTATGTGTAGAACAGCACAAGTCAAATTTGTGATTACATCGCTGACATTTATTCACACAGCAAAATTAGAACCTGTTATCGAGCTTTTGAAATCAAACGGCGTTGAAATTTTTTATCTTGAAACGCTGGCTAAAAAGCTCGGAATCATCAGCAAACTCGGTGCTCTTTTACGCTACAAGACAAAACGTGTTCCACACAAACACGGTGGCAACAGAAAAGCCGTCATTTTATTCACCTCAGGTTCCGAAGGTGCGCCGAAAGCTGTTGTTTTAAGCCATGCAAACATCATTTCAAACATCAAGCAAGTCACAACATTTGAAACAATCAATATGAAAGACTTGGTGTTTAATGCCATGCCGATGTTCCATAGCTTTGGTTTAACAATCGGCACGCTCTTTCCGCTTTTGGAAGGCGGACGCGTGTTCTTAGATCCTTCGCCGTTGCATTATCGTGTGATTGCGGAACTGATTTATGAGTTAGGCGCAACAATTTTATTTGGTACGGATACATTTTTCAGAGGCTATGGCCGCATTGCCCATCCTTATGATTTTTATAACGTTCGTTTCATGTATGCCGGCGCCGAAGCTGTCAAACTCGATACACGTAATTTATTTATGGAACACATGGGCGTTCGCATTATGGAAGCGTATGGTGTTACGGAATGTGCGCCGTTTGTTGCTGCGAACAACCATGTATACAATCGTTTCGGTTCGATCGGTAAGATCGTGCCGGGTGTTCAATATAAAATTGAGCCCGTTCCGGGAATTGAAAAGGGCGGAGAGCTGGTTGTGAAAGGCCCGAACATCATGCTGGGTTATATTTTGCCTGAAAATCCCGGTGTTTTAGTGCCCTTAGAGGGGGGCTGGTATCATACGGGAGATGTGGTTGAAATTGATGAAATCGGTTATGTATTCATCAAAGATCGCATCAAACGTTTTGCCAAAATCGGCGGCGAGATGGTCTCATTAAATGCCGTTCAAGATATGGTGATTAAAGCCTATGAATGGATGGGACCTGATTTTAACTACGGTATTGTTGCCGTTCCGCACGAAAGTAAGGGTGAACAAATTGTGTTGGTCACAAATAACACGCAAGTCAAACAAGAAGTTTTGCATGACTATATCAAAAACAATGGTATGTCAGAACTTTTCTTACCCCGAACAATTTTATACCACGATAAAATTCCGACCTTCTTAACAGGTAAAACGGATAATGTTACCCTAAAAAAAGAAGTAATGGAAGAACTTGGATTAAATAAATAGCAAAAAGCCTCTCCGCTGAGAGGCTATTCTTTTACTTTATTTATAAACTTCCTGTTTTAAGAAGCTTATAATATTTATAAACAGACCCGTCTTGCACATTCCAGCTGAAATCTTTTTTCATGGCATTAACTTTCATAGCATGAATAACATCAGGTGTTTGATAAAAACAGTGCAAGGCTTTATATAGCGTATCCGCATAGGCGTTGACGTTACTTTTTAGCTTTTGTGCTTTGGTGTTAGAACCATAAACCTTCACGCTGTTCGCAAAGAAGACATCTGTCCTGAACCCGTCAACCCCATTTTCGATTGTGTCAACCAAACCACCTGTGGAGGTAGCTATCGGAAGAGCGCCTTTTGCCATGGCCTCCATTTGTGTTAAGCCACAAGGCTCAAAGAGCGATGGCATTAAATAAAAATCTGCTGCAAGTTGCAAAGCATAGGCAAATTCATCCTTATACCCCCTGAAAACGAATATCCGCTCGGCAGCTTTGGGAGAAATTTTATAAACTTTATCTCTGAAATCTTTGAGCATTTCATAGAGTTTTACATCGCCTGCACCTCCCATCACGACAACCGGAAATTCTGCTTTAAGCACCTTAATTTTCAAAATTGTTTTTAAAAGAGCTTCAGAGGCAATATCATACCCTTTTTGTTCAACCAAGCGGCTTGTTGCGCACATAAATGGAATTTTTGAAGCCTTTAAAAGCAACGAGGACAAATCTTTGAATTGGTAAACATCAATCAACGGAATATGTTCTTGCTTAAATTTTTTATCTGTCGCAATTTGAGAAAGCAACTTCATACATTCTTTTTTGTTATGCGTTTTGCTTGTAATTTTGTTTTCATCATAAATCTTAAAATCGAAGCCCTTAAAATAGTGATTCAGGTGCTGTATTTTTGCATCATTTGGCGAAATCAGTTTTTTTTCATAACCATTTACAATGCCAAAAAAGGTGCGATGGTTTTTGCGGATTTTCAAAATATCTCTGAAATCCAAACCAAACCCTAGCTCTTTTGAAACTTCTTCCATATAGTTTTTAGAAACGGTTACCACCCGATCGGCCAAATGGAAATTTGAAGAAGCTTGATTATAGCAGTCATAAACAATCAATGTGTTTGACGTGCGAGGGTTGCTGTTTTTGATGGCTTTTGCATTTTTAAACACATCAATGGCATATTCTTCATAAAGTGAATTTAATAAACGCGCCGTATTCGGATAATCCCAACCTTGATACCCCAAATGGTGCGCAATGTGCACAAGAGGCAGATTGCTGATTTTATCGGCAATTTCAGGTGCAATTTTACCATCATCTGATTTGATAAGCGTGAGATATTTGCACAAACCGCCTAACGCTCCGCTGTGCCAATCATTAGCAAGCAAAATATTCGGATGCTTAATTTGTTTTAAGCTACCGTCCAAAATAGAAACAAGCATTACAAACACTGATTTTGAGAAAAAAGCAAAGCGCTCAACTTCATTAATGTTAAATTCGTTTAAGACATAACAACCGTCTTGTGTTGTCGGATTTTTTTTTGACGGATTGATTGAAAAAAAGCGGTTATTTTTAAGAAAAATATAGTTTACATCATTGAAAGTTCCCTGATATATTTCAACCGGATATGAAATCAGATTGCTTTCTTCATCACAAAAAGGAACATGAATTGTCCCCAAAAGCGCAACAGTCGTTTTCTTATTTTCAGCACCGATGTAAACATTTTCGGAGAGTTTAGCCTCTTTTTTGCCTGTGTTTCCTTCATACATCGGTGTTACAATTGAAATTTTATGCGATAAATGCTCAAAAGTTTTATTAAAATTTTCAGGCAATTCTGAAGCTACCATTCCAAGCCCGCCCCACTTCATAAATGTGGCAGTTTCAGCTGTGAGCATCCATGCTTCAATTTGGTTAATTTGCGGCCAATCCTTCAACCCCATGCAAGATGTTTTAGCAACTTTTTGCAAGGAGATTAAGTCCGAATGATATGCTTTAGAAAAAGAAGGTAATAATTTTTTCTTATTAAAACCTTCTTGCAATAAGCCTATTGTTTGTTCGTTGTTTTTTAAAGGTAATACCATTTTTCTTTCCGCATATTAAAAAATATATTTTATTTTATATTGATGATTGTATAAAACAACCCTTAAAAAAAGCTTAAATCTCTTGACTTAAATCAGTTTAATCACTAAGTTTATAATATATAAACAAGACTTATAAAATTCAAAGAGGCTTTAATCATGAAAAAAGATCATCACAATAAAGATGAAAACAAGCAAAATCCGACCGAACAAGAACAAGA
>JAFVFH010000024.1 GCA_017475525.1 Alphaproteobacteria bacterium
ATATGTCCTTCCCGCGCCGCATGCGCATCACGCACCTTGTCATCGCCCTCGGTGCGCCAAATTCTTCCTCTTTCTCTTTATCTTATTTTAATAAAGATTATATAGAATACCATCAAAAGGCCTTTACTCATGAAAAAACTTGTTTTTCTTTTAATCTTTCTTTTCTCCTTTGCCGCCAAAGCCGAGGAACAGTTTGTTAATCCTGTTTTTAACAAAACTTTATACGCCTATTCAAGAGGCTCTTGGAATACTTTGTTAACGCCAAACAGTATCACGGAATATCCTTCTGATTCTTCCGTTTCGGATATTTACACACAAAAGCATTCTTGCAAACTTCTTGAAAATGAATTTGACCACATTAAATACGATTGCCTTCTATGCTACCAAGCTTTTTTTGAAAAAGAAAAAACCTGTTTTGAAAGTATCATTTTGTTTAAAATTCTGGATAATGGAAAAATTCAAAAATTATGTTTTGAGCATGGAAGAGAAGACTATTACAGTCGTGAGCATTTTTTGATACACCCGTAATTACCATCTTTTGATAGATAATATTTTATCTCTCATTTCGTTATTTCTATCCTCTGAAATACCTTTTCGATGCACTTGCTTGGCCAGTTCTTCAACATTCTTTTCATTACTTCTTAAAATATGTCCATGTTGATGATGTTATCCCCGGATTATATTGAATATCAAACGCAACATCTTGTGCAGCTTCCGGCGCATTATCAAAATCAGGCAAATATCGTTTTAAGTTGATATAGTCTTTATGCAAGTGTGAATACATCAAATAGTCAGCCTCATCTCTTGTTATTTCTAAAACATGACTTTTTTCATATTTGTCAGCTGTTATTTTTTGAAAGGGGTTAACAAATGGAATATTATGTTCTTTGGCATATTCTTTTGCATCTTCGGTTATTCGTTTCTGCAGTTCCTGCATCCTTTCAAACTCTGCCACAATTTCCTCTCTTGTTGCCGGTTTTCCGTTATAAACCCAATGCACTTTTTGAAAATCTCTTAAATCATTGACTAAAGCACCGTTCCCTGTTGTGATATAGCCTGAACTGTCCAAATAAGCATAATAAATAAAATTTTCACGAGCAACAATTTGCTTGCCTATTCTTTTTAATAACTTTTCTTCCTTTGGACTTTCAAATACATATTTTCTATGCGCATAATCTTCTATGATAACATCTGAATCTTCATCTGACAATGTTGATTGCGTGTCAAGAAGTATGCAATCGCTTTCTGAAAAATCAATATCTAATCTCTTCATCTTCTTAAAATCAAACTCCTCTGCCAGGCACCTGCAATTATAATCTTCTCCCGGATTTCCACCCTCTGGCGGCAAGTTCCAATTATAAACTTTCCCATCTCGCAAAGCATGGCTTTCCCGAACTTTCTCATCTTCCATTGTCCGCCACACATAATAATCTTCTTCATGTCTTCTCATGTCATCTATTAAAATTTCTCTCGCGTATGGGTTTGGTGCATGCTCGCTTTCAACATCAATTTCACCCATGTCTGCTATTGTTCTTGCGCCTCTCGGGTCTAAGTAATACCATTTGCTCTCCCCTTCTTTTCGGTGCTGTCTTTTGAGCGTTTTCATCCCTCTTAACACTTTATATGTTTCTTCTTCCATCTTGATCATTTTTTTTGGCCTCCTTTACTCATCATCTTCTAAAATTGCGATGAGCGAATTTTCCCTTACTGCCACAACATCTTTTTCAACTGTCGGCAACTCATCAAAAGCATGAAACATCACCTTTTGCCCTTTTCGAACCGACTTCACCTCCGGTCCAATAGCCACCACAAAGCCCACCGTTTTCGGCCTTTTAAAACTTTCCGGCATCAAAATGTTGCTTGTTTTTTCTTCGCTCAAACGAATTAAAACCCTGTCCATCACCGCTTTCATCTTATAAAATCCCTGTGCCTGTTTCAACGCGAAGCCCTGTTTCAAACCATTCGATTAAATTAGCGCTTGTGCTTGTTTTAAAGACCACACTTGCCTTAAAACCTATTGCCGAATTGGCAACCCACTGCCCTTGCATTTTGCGTGTTTTTCCGGATTGCCATAAGGCCTCACCCCACTTTGCCTCATTCCATTTTGCTGTCAAAGTTTCCTTTTCCCCGATGTTCACATAGTAGTCGGCATCCTTATCATCATAGTCCATATTGGTCCATATTTTGAGCCTAAAGTTTTTAGATGACTTGATTTTCGGCTTTAAAAGCGGAATTTTTTTTAAGGCACTTGTTCCTAAATCAGAATACGCCTGCACCACTTTCCCTTCAATCGCCATCCCATTGTCCGAATATGTTCCGCCAAACTTAAACACATTGTTGTCCGAACCGAAATAAAGCTCACCACCATGCAAACACCAGCAAAACGCCCTGATATTCGTCCACTTACACCATGCCCCCGTGTTGATATTGATCACATGTTGCTCAAAACTGTTTGCAACCGGCACATTAAAAACGGCATATCCTTTTTTGCCATAAATCAAGCTTTGCCAACCTTCCAGATTTTTATATAAGCCCATTCTTTCACTCACAAGCCCTCTGATTTTATCTGAAAAAGCAATTGTCGATATTCCGGCATTGTTTGCGCTCAAAACCTTTGAAAGCGGCACATACCCATCCTCACATATAATCACCACATCACCTTGATATGCCATTGTGCACTGATAACCGATTGGTTTGCCGAGTTTGTATGAGCCGACAAGTGTCCAGTTGTCCGCATCATTTGGGTTATATCCCTTATAAATCAAGACTTCCCCCTCCGAGCTCAACAAACAGGTATAGTCGTCAATACCTTGTCCGCCGTCCACCGTCCAGTTGAAAGCAGCCTGCAAACATCCGCCCCATTTCAAAACTTGCGCCACATCAAAAGCTTCGAGAGTGCCGGCAATATTTCCGGCAACACTCGAAACCCATGCACGTGTGGAATTTTTTTCCACAAACCATAAAAACTCATGGCTCACCGCAGCGTTGATGATTTGGTTTTCAGGCAAATTTTCGCCCTCGAATGCCCAGTCTTCAAAATGTTCCGTATCATTTTCATCTACAAAATAAACTTTAGGCACATCAACCCCGTTCATCAAATAAAGCCTGTTTTGGTATTGCACCGTCTGACATCTGCTCTTTGAAAACGCCACATTTTCATATCTTATCGCATTTTCTTTTGTCACCCGATACGCTTTTCCGCCAAAAACGGCAATCATGCGCGATGTTTGCGCCGTGTGGTATGAAACAAGCGTCTCCACCTTTTTTGTTTTCTCAAATCCGCCGATGAGGGCATATTTTTCATACCCTTCCCTTAATTCAACAGAGTTTTGCAAAGGCATATAGTTATCCATTTCCATCGCATCTGTTTGCCTCATGCTGATAATCGGATCTCTTTTGTTTAGTCCGCCGACCGGCGCCGGCAAAATAAAATCGGCGGATTTTCCCCGCCGACTAATCATCTTATACATTTTCTTTTTCCTTTTTTGTTATCTAGTATCCTCTGATAATACGCCTCAATTTTTCAAGCAACTCTTCAAGCCCTATATTGACATCTCTATGAACAGATGCTACATTATCATACGGAGTTTGTTGAAGAGCAGAAAGGCGAGCTGGCACCGTGGGTTTGTTTTCTGATCCACGAACGACTGATGAGGGATTGCGCCGCCCCTCCAATAGACTCCTTAGTAATTCATCGTTATCTTTTTTATACACACTCTTAATCACTGTTTGCCCATTATTCGAGTTTTGCGCAACAAATCCGACATCTGATACATTTTTTTCTTTTTCTTTTTCCTTTTTTGTTATCTAGTATCCTCTGATAATACGCCTCAATTTTTCAAGCAACTCTTCAATTTCACCATTGACACTATTTCGTAATGACCATATATTGTTATCAACGGTATCTTGAAGAGCAGAAAATCGTGCAGCTGCCGGGCGAGTTGTTTGGATGTGGTTGTTGACATCTTGATAACTAGGTGCTGATGATGAGTGAGTGCGTCCATCCAAGATATCGTTTATATTTATTTCTTTAATTTCCTTATTTGGTTTTTTATACACACTCTTAATCACTGTTTGCCCATTATTCGGGTTTTGCACAACAAATCCGACATCTGATACATTTTCTTTTGGTTTAATAACTTGCTGAATATGTGGATACCTGCTCTCTGCCACATTTTGCCCTCCTTTTTGAAATAAATCGCTTGCTATTTGACTGACTTCTTGAGGACTATACCCTTCAGACAATCTTTTTTCATGCAATTTTCGAACAACATTTGCCGGTATATATGTTTACCCTTATAGCCTGTTCTATATCTTCTCTCACACTTGTCATTTTCTTAAAATCCTTTCACATAGCCTGTTTTAATATTGCTATCAGCTTTTGTATCATCCTCAATTTCTTTGTTTTTCAAAGCCGCTTGGAGCTCCATCTCTTTATTTTCGAGTATTGCCTTTCGTTCTTGCTCATTTTTCTTCAACGCGAGCTCAGCTTCTTTTAAGGCCACTTCTTGTGTCTTGATTTGATGATCCAAAAGCATCTTTTGCTCTTGTTGTTTCAAACTCAGCATGGCCATATTTTCAACCGGTTCTTCATTTTTGTTCAAATCTTCTTCAATGAGCGAAAATGCCCTTTGCAAAACAGGCGCATATATTCTGGCATTCGGAAGTGTCACAGCCAAACTCTCAATCATCTGCTTATAAATGGGCAATAAAAGCGGTTGGTTTGAAACAGCCTCAAACGCTCCCACAATTGTTTGGTGTATTGCCGCAATAGTGTTTTGCACATTTGCGCTCTTTTCATCACTTAAGAAAGCCGCATCCGTATCAACGCTCAAAACCATTCCGCGGAGTTTGTCCGTTTTCAAAACTTCAATTGCCAAATCCACATCTTGCTCATTTGCCCCCTCACCTGCAAAAGCCTTTAATCTGTCTTTGCTGAAACATTCGCAAATCATCTCTGCTTTGATTTTAAGCAAATCGGTGATAAATCGGAGCATATCGTTTTGCCTGTCTTGGTTGCGAAGCGTTCCGAAATTTGTTTTCTTAATCACGGCTGTTGCCGTCTCGGCTTTATCCGATGTCCCGCGCATAATGTCCGACACACCTGTGATTTCATAAATTTGTGCCATCACGTCTTGCCGTCTTTGAGCCAAAACCTGCAAAGCGTTCACATATTGCTCAATCGGTGCAAAATCAATAATCCCTTTGAGTCCGCCATTTTCTTTCAACCGGTCAAAATCAGAAAGCGCCACAAGGGTCACATCTTTATTTAAGATATTCGCAAGCTCCGGAAAACTGTTGTCGTATGCCCCGCTCACCTTAATGGCCTGCATTGTCAGTTGCATCCGTGTTGTTATTCCGCTGAGCTCATCTAACATCGGCTTTAATTGCTCATAATCTGCCACAGGCACTAAGCCATCATTTGTCAGACCTGCAAATAACGGCTTCGGCATGGCAAAAAATCCGCTGATGTCGGGCATCTTCTCTAAGACTTTCAAAAAACCTTTCTCATATTCTTTGGCAAGATATAAAACCTTTTTGCTTGTCTTGTCCCAAACCTCATAAACCAAAACGGATTTTTTATTTTTTTCTTCTTCTTTGCTTTCAAATAAAGCCGAAACATCATTGCCGAATTGGTTTTCGATTTCCTGCAGGGTCATATAAATCTTGCGAGCGAACCATGTGCAATCTTCCCAAACCCCGACCTTGTCGCTGTCTGCAATAAAGTCTTCGGGATTGATATAAACCGTCTCAACCTTCTCATCTTCCAAAATTTCAAGCGTTGTTTTTTCATCGTTCTGCCCGAAAACGCAGCGCTTAAATGTCGGCACATACCGCTCATAAGCCGCACCAAATCCTAAAAGCAAAAAGTCATTTCGCACATATTTCATCACACTGTCAAAATCAAACTTTTCCAAATCCCATTCAAGCGCCCTTTCCAAAATTGTGCATGCCAGTGTTGAAATGTTCGAATCAATGTTTTCCTTCTGCTCAATATAAGGCTTCGGTTGTTTAAAATATAAAAAGGGTTTCAATGTTTCAATCGTCGCCCAAAAAATATTTTGCTTGTTTCTTGATCTTTCGTTTCTGTAATAGCTTCTGATTTCTTTAATCAGCGCATAATAGTCGGCATACTTTTTTTCTGCCGTTTCAATTTTTTTGATCCAATTTTTTATCGTACCCATTTTCTAACATCCTTTTTTGTGTTCAATAACCAGTCCCGAACTTTCATTTATTGTGCCAAATGAAATGTCTTTCACATCAAGCTCAAGGCCATATTTCTTCTTGAGCTCTCTTTGGTATTCGTGATACTCTTCTTCATAATCCATACCGTTTCTTTTGAGCCAACGCCAAGTAAGCCCGAGTTTAACCACATACTTATCAAAAACGGGAATATCCGTATTTTTTGTTATCTCGCTTTTCATCTCGTAGGTTTTTGCGTCCTTGCACACCGCATTTGAGCGATACATAAAAACGATTTTCATCCCGTCTTCCAGATCTCCGATAAATTGAAAACCGTTGTTTTCGATTTTAAATTTTAACCTGCCGGAAGGCGTGGTGAAATTTTTTTCTTTCATCCACTCCTCAGCATTAAATGCGCCCAAAACTTGCTCCTTGTCGTTTTTGACATAAATTGTGTTGTGTATCAACGCATAAAAATCCGGCACAATTTCATCAAACGCATAAAAGCTCTTTCCGTGATACGTCCTGAAACTTCCTTCTTTGATAAGCACCTGCCAGTTCCCATAACGCATCAAACTGTCCAGTTCGTTTTTCGCCACCGCCAGAAAAATGGCATTCGATAAAACATTTCTTTCAAACAGATCATCCGGTCTTTGCGCCGCCGTCATATCTGCCACTTCCTGACACAACTCTAAAATATTACTCATTTTTGATTCTCCTTTTTATATGTTTTTATAATCCTCTTTTCAAACGTCTCAACTTTTCAAGCAACTCTTCAAGCTCTATATTGACATCTCTATGAACAGATGCTACATTTTCAAGCGGAGTTTGTTGAAGAGCAGAAAGGCGAGCTGGCACCGTGGGTTTGTTTTCTGATCCACGAATGACTGATGAGGGATTGCGCCGCCCCTCCAATAGACTCCTTAGTAATTCATCGTTATCTTTTTTGTACACACTCTTAATCACTGTTTGCCCATTATTCGGGTTTTGCGCAACAAACCCGACATCAGCATCTTTTTCAAGCTCATCATTCATTTTATGCATGGTACTGTTAAAATATTTTTTATCTAATTTTCCGATACCTCCGAAAGTTGCTCCGTTTGCAACATCATATGTTGCACCCGCAACACCCTGAGCAAAACCTTTTGCCGCTTCTTTGAGCAGTTCCCTTTCTCTTCTTTTTCTTTCCTCTTCTTCATATTCCCTTATAGCCTGTTCTATATCTTCTCTCACACTTGTCATTTTCTTTAATCCTCCATATGATATTTTAAGTTTTTGCCCGCCCCAATCCCTGTTCATTTTTCCTTTGCTAACAAAAAAAAGAGCCGAAGCTCTTTTTGATTTTCTTGGCGTACTCCAATACGTCATTTGTTAAAGGCTAACCTTTTTTAATTCTAATAAGTCCAATACGCTAATAGATAATATAAAAAGCCATACATAGCTAACAGACATATAGGAAAACATAAAAACATCAAATGTTTCCATAAATTTTCTATCTTTCTTATTCTTGGCGATATGTAGACAATAAACCACATAGCGACACTAACCAATACAAAAAGCATACCAACATCTGCGACACGAGGTAAATCTGCCATTTTTCCCCCTTTATCATAACGAACATCAGCAATAAAATTTTCGTAAATTAAAAATTTTAAGAACACGCCACAAATGTATCCTGTAAAGATAAGAGATGTTATATTTATTCCTATTTTAAGGACATTTAAAATTTTTTGACAATATTGTTTCATATATCTGTATCCCTTTTCTTTTATTTTAATCCCTTTTTCTTATCAAATTCTTTACTTACCAACATTTTTTTCTATATCTCACTCTAAGCGGAATATCTTTATGATACTGTTGCAATCTTCTGGCAAATTCATCCATAGCATCTGATAAATCTATACATCCGCCTGAACCATAAAAATTTCCTCCATGTATAGAAAAATTATTACGCCCATAAGTATTTGTTTGTTTATCCGGACTTAACCAAACTCTGTTTTTTCCCCATGCGACTGTTCCTCCCGGCCATTTTCCCATTGGATATCCAAAAATCTTACCCGTTACTCCCCCTATTGCACTTAGGGCTTTTTCTCCTGATGATAAATCATCATAATTTTGTAAATCTTTTTGTTTAACTATCCAATTTCCTTCCGGAATCGGACCTTTGTTTTCAACATTTTGAAATTCTTGACATTGATAACCTTTACGGCCAGACATCGCTTTTTTTTGCCAAACCGGTTGATTATTTTCAAACCACATTAAATTTTCTCCATCAAATTCCAGTCGGTTTGAATCTTCTTCCTCGCCATTCAAATATGGCTCATACATACTTTTAACATCATTTTGAGCGGCTTGCCTTATCCTTTTTTCCTTTTCTCTTAATTCTCTTTCTCTTCTTTTTCTTTCCTCTTCTTCATATTCTCTTATAGCCTGTTCTATATCTTCTCTCACACTTGTCATTTTCTTTAATCCTCTATACGATATTTTAAGTTTTTGCCCGCCCCAATCCCTGTTCATTTTTCCTTTGCTAACAAAAAAAGAGCCGAAGCTCTCTTAAAAAACCGAAACGGCTCAATTCCGATCGCGCCGTTTTTTTCAAATCCTTTTTCAAGGATGTTTTAGATATATCACATTTTTCAAATCTTGTCAACCCCTGTGGAAA
Source organism: Alphaproteobacteria bacterium (assembly GCA_017475525.1). Lineage (GTDB taxonomy): Bacteria > Pseudomonadota > Alphaproteobacteria > RF32 > CAG-239 > UBA1254. The sequence goes on from JAFVFH010000024.1 coordinate 8,846, forward strand.
ACATCGTTAATTCCTTGTATTTTAACCAAAAATCTTATATTTTTCTCAAAAGCTTGTTTTAATTTTATTATATTTTTCTTCATTTTTTGATTTTTTATCTTTCAAAGCCTCTAAAATCGCCTTATAATCAGCCCCTGCCAACCGGCAAATTATTCTTAAATCTCTATGGCTTTGAAAAAAATGAAGTGCATCTCGGCGGCGCTCAATATTTTTTCTTGCCTCAGCCTTAGGGCCAAACGCATCTTTGGCCGCCAGCATCAAAACCGCTCGAAACAGATTTTGAATCCGTTCTTGATCTTCCCTTCTTTTCATTTCTTGATATATATCATTTTTCATATCTTTTTCCCGCATAATAAAAAGCCAAACAATCAAGTGCCGAACAAAGCCTTTTTTTCATTTCTTTTAAATTTGCGTAGCAGCTTCCGATTTCTTTATTTTCGATCACAATTTTTATGACCATCTCTCGCTCTTTCAAATCCATACTTAAACAGGCTTTTCTAAACCTGTCTTTTGCGGTGAGTTTGCTCTCAACGCTTCCTGTTTTCATTCCACCGTCAACAAAAGGCTTTGATATATCTCTAACACCTTCAGACATATTTCTGCTTTTCTCATAATCAGCATAAAAAAATCTGCCTGCCCAAAGTCTGTCTTCAGCCGTATAAAACTTTCTGCCAAACTTCAGCCATCCTTTCCCGTAATATTTTTCAAAAACTGTTTTTGCCATATTAACCTCCTTTTTTCACCTGATGAATATAATATATTTCTTATAAAAGCAATAAGAAAAATATTATTTGCACAACTAAGAAAAAGATGATACCTTTCTTACATCTTTTTATTTGATAGGAGTCCACTCATGAATATTGACCAAATTCGCAAACATATTGACAGCCTGATTAAAGAAAAAGGCAAAAACTATCGCTCGCTTTCGATGGCGATCGGCAAAAACGAGGCATACCTTCATCAATACATCAATAAAGGTTCGCCGCTTCGATTGCCGGAAGAAGAGCGACGAAAACTTGCTGCGCTTTTAGATGTTGAGGAGCAAGAGCTCACTGACATTGCCTTGCCTAAAACAATTTCACCAACAACGGGACATTCTAAAACAAGCCTGATTGAAATCATATCATCAAATCCCGCTCAAGCTTCCTCCGGCTTTTTATCGCTTCCTTTAAGCGATTATTCAAACATCACATCAGCCTCATCTGATCATATCAAAATGCTCCGCGTCAACGGCGATTCTATGGTGCCGACCTTAAAAGACGGCGACTATGTTTTAACCGACATCACTTCTCCGTTGTTTTCATCAGACGGGCTCTATGTTATTCGACTTGCCTCCGCGCTAACCGTTCGTCGCATTCAGCAAATCAACTCTTCCGAATTTTTAATCATTCCGGATAATTCAAATTACAAAGGCATCACTATTGCCTCCAAAAAGCTGGAAATAGTCGGCAAAGTGATTTGCTTGCTGAAAACCGAGAAAGTCGCTTAAAGTTTCCTTTTTTCTTTTGCAGCGCCTCGCGGCGCTTTTTTTATCCACACACAAAAAAATTTTTTATCGCCTGTTGTCTTATATAAATATTATATCTATATTGTATTTATAATATTTTTATTATATCCGAGAGAAAAATGGAAAACACGCTGGTAGATTTATTAAAACAAAAAGCCAATTTGCAGGAGCGTATTGAAATAAACGAAATTTCAAACGACAGTTACTGTCTCTCACCGCTCTATCATTTGCAGCGCCAACAGCTTTTTGATTTAGAGCAAAAAATATCAGAGCTTGAAAAAGCGCAAAACTCATAACTTCTTCTTGCCCTTTGTCTTACCTGATATATAATGTTTTTAAGAGGTAAATCTTATGAATAAATACGAAGAACAGGTCAAAGAGTTTCACACTGCTATGGAAATGGCAATTGATGCGCCATACACCAAAGATCTTTTAGAACTCAGACAAAAGCTTATCAACGAAGAAGTTTCAGAGCTTAATGCTGAAATCGATACTCTTCTTTCCGAGCTTTCGCAAAACGGAAAAATTTTTCCGGAAACAAAGCTTAAAATGTTCAAAGAGCTTGCTGATTTGCAATATGTCTTGAGTGGCATGGTCGTTGCTCTAGGCATTCCGATGGAAGAAGTTTTTACCCGTGTCCACAAGAGCAACATGTCAAAACTCGTCAACGGCAAACCCTTAAAACGCGAAGATGGCAAAGTTTTGAAAGGCCCGAATTACAAAAAGCCCGATTTATCTGATTTAGCCTAAAATTTCTTCAAAATAAAAACTTGACAAATTCCTGCTGAGTTTTTATACTCGGCACACTTAAATGTAACTATTATATCCATCAATCATTAAATATTATCATTATGTTTTATTTGGAAGACATTTTAGAACTTTGCGCTGAGGCAGAGATTATGGCTGATTCGCCGCGTAGCCTTCAAATTTTCGAACAGGTCAAAGCAGAAAAAGGTGACGACCTTTGCTTTTCTGACTGTTTCACGATTATCGACAGGCTCGCAAAACAAATCTCTCAGACAGAACCGCTTTCAGAGCTTTCAGCGAACATTTCCGAGTTGATCGCCCGCATTAAAGCGCGCTGGCACGTTGCCGCTACGGCTGACATGTCTCCCCTGCAAATATGGGAGGTGCAACAACAGGTCTGAAACCTTTGTTATCCTTTTTTTTAGAGAGCATTCGTCCGGTGATGCTCTCTTTTTTTGCCAAAAATCTAAAAAAATAGTTGACAAACTTTTATTTTTCGGCTATATTCAAACCAAATATAAACGCATATTAAATTATTAACATAAAACAAAATCGTTATGACACACGAAGAAATCTTAAAGTCCTTCAAAAACATTGAAGGCAACGGACGTAAACTCGTCGAGCTCAAAAGGGTAGCTCCTGTCACGACGATCGTTTGGGGAAAATACATCCCCCCGGTCGATACTTTCGACTTCAAAAGCGATCGCATCTACGCCAACATCCCGTGTTGGCAGGATGATAAGGGGAATTTAACCTCGCTCCGCACCGGCAAGCCGGTCAAGACGCTCACCCGACTCGACCAGATTTGCGTGGTCGGAACAGGACGTGCCACATGGGGCGCTTCGTTTGACTACGATGAGATCCATATCATCTGCGTCCCGACCCCCGACCACAAGCATGAACACTTCGTTGTGCGCACCCTGCGCGACTGCGAAGTCGTCCACCACCGCGCCTTCGGCGAGGAGCTCACCGCCCCTCCCAAGGCTAATAACTAACCAACTAACAACCAATCAAAGGTCTGCTGTGAAAGCAGACCTTTTTCTTTTCCTTCTCACCCATTTCCCTGTCATTTCTTACACGACGCACCGCATTCGCCTTTTAGCATCATCTCTCGCTTTTGCTTCAAGCAAACGCGCCCAAGGGGCTACGAATTATTATTTATACCTCAGCCTAAACGTATTTCCTGTCTTTTTTGAAACCTTCTCCGCCTCTTCGATGGTATAAATGCGCTTGGGCGCACGGGGCTCCCTGATTTGATTGCCGTTTTTGTCATAATGTGTGACCTTGCCATCAGAGCTTGCAACATCGTAACTGCCATCCTCATTATATGTCTTTGTTCTTGAAGATAAGAGATTATTGTTTTTATCATACGTATTTTCAAGCACACTCATGATGCTTCCGTTTTCATCTCTGGTGTAGATTTCTTCCAAATATCCGGTGTTCGTGCTGATTTTCTTATCTGCAATCCTTCCGTCTTTACCAATATGACCTGTGCCGATATACTCCCAGTTGTCATAAAAATAAAGAGATTCAGTTCCGCTGGGATATTTTGTATAACTTATCTTCATATCTCCATCATTGTAATAAAAGTCATTTTCTGTCATTTCGCCATTCTTGTTATTCGTTGTGAAATATGTCTCTTTCGTGCCAATCATACCATCGTCAAAAATATAATCTGTATTGCGAACATACTTATCCGTGTAATTTTGTTCAACATTTCCACTCTTGTTATTTTCATATACGTAACCTGTTTGGTAAGAACCATCTGCATTATAAGTAACATTATATGATGTATCATAGTTGCAGCTATCACAACTGTTGTCACGAGAACTCGTTGTTGATGATAAAAGTGCTCCGTTATTATCATATACCCATGTATAGGCATTAAGACCATTGTCTCTGGTTTCTTTAATTAAAATACCATCCGCATTATAGGTTAAAACTTGTCCATTAGTCTGTGTTATTGTTCGGTTTCCCTCACTGTCTGTTCCGTATATTGCATTTTTTCTATTTGAAGTCCAAATATCACCATTCATTTGACCTCCTTCAGCCGTAACAGATAGCAAATTATTATTTGAATCATATGTATAATAAACGTTTTTTGTTGATGTGCTTGGATTATATCCCCCATATTGTTGGGTGAGCAACATTGAAGATAAATTGCCTTTATTATCATAAGTATAGCTGTAATAATTCATTTGAGTATTGGCATGTCCCATATCTTCCACTGTCGATACCACCTCTTTTGAAATAATTCGACCATTTGCAGTATCATAAACGGAAGTGGCATTTTTATCCTGATATGAACAGGTTCCGTCGCCGTTGTCAACGCATCCGCTCGGAACAGCCGCCGTTGCGTTCAATGCCAAAAAAGAAACACCTGAAACAATCGCAAAATATAAAGATTTTCTCATATTTTTTCTCCTATTCTATTCCCCCGTTTCCTCTCCCAGAAAAGGAGAGGTCAGGA
>JAFVFH010000004.1 GCA_017475525.1 Alphaproteobacteria bacterium
GTCAAAGTCAACGTGCCGTCAGCGCCGGATATTGATGTCGATGTTCCCGTAAAAGCATTGTTGCCAATTGCAATCGTTCCGTCTATCACCACCTTGTTAAAATAAACACCGGAAGGGAAATGATGGCCATCATAGCTGAAACGGCTGAATACGCCCCCATGTACACGCCCCATTTTAGCATCATCACCCGAAGCTGTGACGTAAACAGTGCCCGTTTCTTCATCATAAGTATAAGTGCAACCTTTGCCGCAATTATCAGCGACTCCCGGATTCCATGTCAGACAATCATTTCCTCCGTATAAACATTCAGCCTTTGCTTTGGATGTCAACATGAAAGACAATCCTAAAATCAAAACTAATTTCTTCATATTTTTCTCCTGTTTAATAAACTATCATTAAAAAAAAGCCGCCTCATTCAGGCGGTCGGAGAGTTAAAGAATCATATACTGGAAGATGACTCCCGTGACCTTTAGGAAACATCCTTGAACATTCGCCACAGGCTCCCCGAACCAATATCGGGGATAATGTGTGTATACTTTTAAAATAAAAAAGGATACACCTATAACGGCATTATCCTTCGCCGTCCAGTATAAAAGCTCTTTAAAAGCTCCGCGCCTTAACTGACACTTGATATGAAACAAATCTCATATCCAAAAATTATTTTTGCACATAATTGAAGAAATGTAAAGGATTATTTTTTGAGCCACAATCTAATATTTGCATTATGTTCCGCAAGCGTTTTGCCAAAGCGGTGGCCACCCTTTCCATCAGCCACAAAATATAAATAAGGCGTTGTGTCAGGGTTTGCCGCGGCTTTAATGGCCTTTATTCCGGGGTTGCAAATAGGTGTTGGGGGGAGACCCTTGTTGATATATGTGTTATAAGGGCTGTTTGTTTCTAAATCTTTATGTTTCAAAGAACGGCCTAAATCAGATTTGCCGAGTGTTAAAGCGTAAATCACTGTCGGGTCAGTTTGAAGCGGCATATCAATGTTTAAGCGGTTGATGAAAACAGAGGCGACTTTTCCTCGTTCGGCATTAACGCCGGTTTCTTTTTCAATAATGGAAGCTAAAATGAGAAGCTCATTTTCATTTTTCAGGGGCAGATTTTCTGCTTTTGTTTGCCAAGCCTGTTTCAAAGCTTTTTGCATATCTTCTTTTGCCTTTCGAATGATATTTTCTTTTAATTCCCCTTTAGCAAAAGAATATGTTTCATGCAATAATTCTCCTTCTGAGATGTTTTCGGGGATTTTTCCCGATAAAAAATTGTTTTGATCAATGATTTCAAGAATTTTGGCGGTTGTTAAACCCTCGGGAATCGTGAGTTGGTGCATGATTACTTTGCCGGAGGTGAGTTTTTCTAAAATATCTCTTAAAGACATTTTTGCTTCAAGCAAATATTCGCCGGCTCTGAGGCGTTTGTCGAATCCGAAAAAGCGCATGGTAAGGCGCGCAAAAAGCGGATGAGGGGAAAGTTTTTTTTGAGTGAGCTCCGTTGCAACAGATTGTGCCGATGAGCCTTTTTTGAGTTCAAAGACAATCGGGGATTGGTAATCAAGCGGTGAAAAAAGCGCCGAATCGATATATTTGTAAACGGCAAGACTGCCTATTACGAAGGTTATCAATATCAGTGCAATCCATTTTTTCATTTATTCGTATTTTTTCAAAACGAGAGTTGCATTTGTGCCACCGAATCCGAACGAGTTAGACATTGCAGCTTTAATTTCGCGTTTCTTCGGCTTTAAGGGGACTAAATCCATATCTTTGACATCATCTTCCGGATCTTCCAAATTGAGCGTTGCCGGACAAGTTTGGTCACGGATGGCAAGGGTGGTATAAACAGCTTCAACGGAGCCGGCCGCCCCAAGTAAGTGTCCGATGGAAGATTTTGTGGATGACATGGAAACATTTTTCATATTTTCGCCAAAAACTTCTTTAACCGCCAAAGCTTCGCCGACATCGCCTGCTGGGGTTGATGTGCCGTGTGCGTTGATATATCCGATGTCCTCTAACTTGACACCACGCTCAAAAGCTTTATTGACAGCCATTTGCATTGAGCGTTTTGCACCTTCGCCGGAGGGTGTTGTGATATGGTATGCATCACCCGAAGCGCCGTATCCGACAACTTCGGCATAGATTTTGGCACCACGTTTTATGGCGTGTTCAAGCTCTTCTAAAACGAGTGCGCCTGCACCTTCGCCCATCACAAAACCGGAACGGTTTTTATCCCATGGGCGTGAGGCTTTTTGTGGCTCATCATTAAAGCTTGAAGTCAAGGCACGCATGCGCGCAAATCCACCTATCCCCAAAACATTAATGGCCGCTTCGGCAGAGCCTGCAAGCATCACATCGGCATCACCGCGGTTGATAATCTCAAAGGCCTCGCCTATTGCGTGTGCGCCTGTCGAACAAGCTGAAACACAAGCTTCGTTCGGACCTTTTAAGCCATATTGAATAGAGAGCTGGCCTGAAATAAGGTTGATCAAAACAGAGGGGATGAAAAACGGGGAAACGCAACGCATACCTTGTTCGTTAAAGGCAATTGCACTGTTATAAATCGTTTGTAAACCGCCGATGCCTGAACCGAACATCACGCCATAGCGTTCTTTTTCTTGCTCCGTTTCAGGGATAAAACCGCTGTCTTTGACGGCTTCTTGTCCTGCGGCCAAACCATAGACAATAAATGTGTCATTTTTCTTTTGGTCTTTAATCGGTAGAACGTTATTGATGTTAAACTCACCCTCGTTTTCGCCCCAAGGCACGCGACCGGCGATTGTGACAGGAATATCTTTTAAATCCATATCTGTGATTTTAACAATTCCGGAATCACCATTCAGCAAGCGTTTCCAGTTATATTCTACGCCGACACCTAAATGCGAAACAACGCCCATACCTGTGATGACAACTCTTTTCATTTGAACCTCAATTTTGTTGTTATAATAGCGCAAAAACTCGCTTGAACACAGCGAGTTTTTAGTTTTAACTTAAGCCACAAGACTTACGCATTCTTTGAAAGATAGTCAATCGCATCTTTCACTGTTAAGATTTTTTCAGCAGCATCATCAGGAATTTCGCAACCGAATTCTTCTTCGAAAGCCATAACGAGCTCAACAGTATCCAAGCTATCAGCACCTAAATCATCAATGAAGCTGGCGCTTTCAGTAACTTTAGATTCTTCAACACCAAGGTGTTCTGCGACAATCTTTTTAACACGATTTGCGGTATCAGTCATGTATTTAAACCTCAAATAAAATTAAAACAAATTTCAGACTTTGTTTCAAGTCTTGACAAGAGCATTATCAGATTTATACAGCGATGACAAGCTTTTTTTCAAAATTAATCCATAAAAAGATAAAATTTTGTCCTAATTCATTGATTTTCAATATTTTATATTTTTTGATTTTCACGCCTAAAACGTGTATAAAATGTATTTTCAAAGGTTAAAATTTGTTTTTTAAATTTAATTTTTTTTCAAAAAACGATGAAAAGTATTGCCTTCTGAAATTAAATGTCTTATAGTTCATTCCAATTATGTGCATTTTGTTATACGGAGGATAATATGGATATTACATTTACAGGTAAGCAGGTGGATATTAGTGACAGACTGAAAAAACATGTTGAAGAAGAAGTGATTGCCACAGTGACAAAATATTTTAGTGCGCCATTGTCTTGCTCGGTTTCTTTTTCAAAAGAGGGTGAAGAGTTTGGTGTTGAAGTGACTGTTCGTCCGGCTAAAAATATGGTTTTGAAAGGAAGCGGCTCTGCTGCAGACCCATATAGCGCGTTTGACAGCGCAAACGAGCATATTGCCACGCGCTTACGCCGTAACAAAAACAAATTAAATGATCACAAAAGCAAAGTCGGATTGGCTGAGCTTGCTTATCAGGCTGTTTTGGAGCTTCATGAAACAGATGAAGAATTAGATGTGGATGAAAATGCGCCGATTACCATTGCCGAAACAGATGCCAACATTCCTGTTTGCACGGTCAGTGAGGCTGTGATGTATATGGATTTGGCAAATGAGTGTGCCTTGATGTTTAGAAATGTTGCAAACAATCATATCAGCATGGTATATCGCCGTAAAGACGGCAATATCGGTTGGGTGGAGCCGAAGGCTTAATCAAGAGGTTTGAACTGATGAAAATTTCTGATATTTTATCTCAGAACACGATTGTGACTTCAATCAAGGCAGGAACAAAGCGTGAAGTGATTGAAGAAATGAGTGCCAGATTGGCACGTCATGAAAATATTGATGTGCATTTGGTGGAAGATGCAATGATTGAGCGTGAAAATTTGGGCTCGACGGCCTACGGCGGAGGTATTGCGTTTCCTCATGCACGCATTAACGGTGCAAAAAGAGTGAAGGCTTATTTTACAAAACTTTCTTCGCCGATAGACTTTAATGCGGTGGACGGAGAAGGTGTGGATTTGGTTTTTATGTTGGTTTCGCCCGAAAACAGCGGGGCAGATCATTTGGAAGCACTTGCCACCCTTTCAAAAGCCATGCGCAACAAAACAATGTGTGCAAAGCTTCGAAAAGCTACGACGAAAGATGAAATTTATAAAATTTTAACGCGTTAAGTTTGTTGGATTTGATAAATGAATTTTTATTGCTTCGAAATATTTCGAAGCAATTTTTTTTGCAAAAAATGCGGTTTACAAAAAAGACTGCATATGTCATAAATATTTCACAAAAAAAGCATTGATTAGCTCAATTTTTCAATGTATACTACTCCTTAGGTATAGTTAAATATTTTTTGAGGCTTCAATGAAAAAGATTCTTTTTTTAGCTTTAGTGCTCTTAGCGCCGGCTGCATCAGCATATGATGAAGTTTGCGGCGATTCTTGTATGGATAAAAACGGCACTCTTCCGACTTGCGAAGAATTAGGTTATTCTCAAAACAGGTTTTGTCCGGAAGGGTATATTACTTGTCCGTTTGATGAAAGCTATATATGGTGCAAACAGTATAGTTGCGATGTCGGCGGTTTTGTTTCGGCCGATGCGGTTGAAAGCCATAGGGCACAAGGCTATTTATGCCAAAAAACAAGATTCCACGGTTTGACTTGTTATGATTGTGACAATGTGGATAAGAGCGTTTGTATTTATGATCAAACGAATAAAGGCGAAGGAACTTTGAGCGGCACGAGATGCGCCGACGGAAGTTATACAGAGTGCACAAAAGCGTGCGCCGCCAAAGATAAGTCTGCTTCTTTGCCTCAAGTCGCGGGAGTTATCCCGATTTATCAGAGCTGTATGAGCTGTGGGGTGAAAGAAACGATTGTCACCGGCTTTGAATGTGCCGAAAACTATGTTAAAAACAATAATACCTGTGAGCCTACAGGATGTCCGAGACCTTCAAACTATACCGATATTTTATATACAGCCTCTGATATGACAGACTGCAGTGCAAAGGCACATCCTGAAGGTTGGTTGTTTGAACAAAAAGGCAAAAGCGGCGGAAAAAATTGCAGCCGATGTGTGCCAAAGGCATGCCCGCTCGGTTTTGAAGCAAAACTCGCGACTTGTCCGAATGAAACGGGATATTCTTATGAACGGAACGGATACAGCGGTGATGATGTTTGCGGATATTGCAATGATTTGAAATGTATTGCGCCTTATAGTGACAGATATCAAAAAATTGATAATTGTCCGAAAGTTGAGAATGCTGATTGGACGATTGCAAAAGCGTGGACATATTCTCAAAGTCCATCTATGTCAGGAGACAGAATCTGCGGCTTATGTGAGCCGAAAGCTTGCGTGGGCGGTTATAGCCAAATTTATCAGAGTATCAATGACTGCCCGAATACGGTCGGATACACATGGGAATATGATAAAAATCATTTCTACGGGAATAAATATTGCGGACGTTGCGTTGCCAAAGCCTGTACACAAGGCAAACCACAGCTCGCACTTTCAGATTGCTTGTCAACATACGGGTATGCGAGTGTTGTCGGGGCATCTGTTGAGGTAACGGATGAGTATGTCGGCACAGATCAATGCAAGGTTTGTACATGTCATCCCGAAAAAACATGCTTATATACCTCAGCAAATATAGGAGACAGCGGTGAGGGTGTGACGCCTTGTTGTGACGGAAATTCATATATGGAATGCAGAAAGAAAGCTTCGTGCGATGGTGTTGAAGCCGATTCGATTAAGAATGCAAAGGCAACTTCAGCCTGTTCGGCTTGCGGCCATACTTATTTGAAAGTGACTGCTTGTGAAGAAGGTTTCAAGCCTTCTGATGATCAGAAAATGTGTGTGCAGAAAACATGCGAGGATTACGGGTTAAAGTCTTCGCGGACCGAATGCAACGAAGCTAACGGTTATATTGCCGAAGCTTCATCTGAACACAGCGGCTGTTTTTCTTGTGTGGCTAAGACGTGTGAAACTTGGGGCGATGATGTCGGTCAGGTTTGGCATTTATATAACTCATCTTCAAAATGTGAAAGCGGTTATGAGCTCACAAGGCACAGTGTGAAAATTTCAGGTGCGCCGCAGTATTGCTATGATTGTGAAAGCTGCTCTTCTCAGAACGGATATATCGCCATTGAAAAAGAAACAGATGTGCCTGAGGAAGTGACTGACAAGAATATCGTTAAATCATGCGGAAAATATCAATATTGTGCAACTTCATGTGCAAAAGGGTATACACTCAGCGGTTGTTCTTGTGTAGAAGCTGCTTGCTCAGGATATAGCGAGCATACGGGTTTGAGCAAGCTTGATGAAACGACATATACTGACGGTGTTCATAACTACGGCATATGCCAAAAGGGTGCTTCTATCCTCTATAAAATAAGCGGGTGTGCCGATGGTTATTCCGATGTTTCGTCTTGCGGCGGTATCGGGGAAACTCGTCAAGGTTCAACGAAGAGCGGATATGCTTGTTATAAATGTTCGTGCACAAGTGCGGATTTAGAGACTTGTCCTTATAGTGACGTGATTATGGGCAAAGGTGAGACGTATATAGGCAGAGGTGGGCGCGGCGTTGATATTTGTTGCAACGGTCGCTCTTATCAACATTGTGAAAAAGACGAAACGAAGTGTCCTTGGACTTTGACGGCAAAGCCTGAAAATGCGACTTCTACAGAAACATGTACGGCTTGCGGGGTAACGTATCATCATGTGATTAAGTGTAATACGGGATATCAGGGAGAAACTTGTTCTGATTGCGCTGAAGGATATATTCGTTGTAATGACAAATGTTTGAAACAGCCTACTTGTGAACATGGAATGCCGGTATGCGGTGATTCAAAATGGGAATGCTCTTGCCAGACAGGATATAAGGGCAGTTCATGTCAGGAATGTGCAACGGGTTATCAAGAATGTAACGGAAATTGTTATGCGACCTCTTCATGCGGCGCGCACGGAAAATTTCAATGTACGGCATCAGGTGTTGAATGTGGTTGTGCAACAGGCTACACGGGTGAAAAGTGCAATATTTGTGCCGACGGATACCATGATTATGGCGCAGGTTGTGTTTTGATAGAAAGTTGCGAAAACGGCAACTTTAATGGTACGGAATGTGTGTGCGATTCGTGTTATGAGCAGGATTCAAGCGGAAAATGCACAAAACTGTCTTCAAAATGCTATAATACGGGCGGACAGACTAAGCCGAAGAGCTGTGCCGAGCCATACGGATATTCGGAATCTTGTGATCCGAATTGTGAAAATTGTGTCGCCCGTGATGTTGAAACAACAACAGGCACATTGCATTGTTTTGAAAAAAAGCCTAAGGAGTGTTCAAGCTTTTGCGGATATTATGATTTAACATCGGGTGCGAAAAGCGTTAGCGATTCGGCACGGTGTTCTTCTTTGCCGGCAGCATACAGTTATGGGGTTTATTCTTGGCTTTCAAATGATGTTTCAGGCAAGAGCGTTTCTTATTGCGGAACAACGTGTTATTTTGACGATAAAACGTGTTCAAAAGGAGAAAGATTAACAGATGAGCAGAAATCGGCAAGAGAATCATCAGGCGATGTTTGTACGCTTGTCGGCAGAACGGGGGCAGGTACAGGATGTTATGACTGCGTATCTAATTTGTGTGCGGACAATCTGACACATGAGAGCGATGTTGCACAAGCGCAGGCAAACGGTTTTGTGTGCACCTTAAAAGCCGGAAAAGAAACAGCTTCGGGAGCTTCTTGCTATGAGTGCTTGAATGATGTGTGTGAAAACGGAACAGCGTATTCGGCGGAAGATGTTGATGCAAAAGCGCGCCAATATGCTTTTGCGCGAAGCACAAGGCCATCGTGTGCGAATGACTATAGCTATGATTTTGTCAGCCGAACACAGGCAGGCTCTTATTGCTATATCAATTTTTCTCCGACCGATTGCGCGGCAGTCACCTCAAATGATTTATACGCATCGGCAGGGGCTTGTGTTTCGGCCATTTCCACAATGACAGATTTTAACAAGTATGTGATGGCAGATTGCCATGCTTGTGTTGACAGCTCGACGGGTGTCAAACTTGTGCGTTGGTATCCGGCATGTTTGATGTCTTATGCCGATGAGCCGCAAAACAGTCAAAACGGCGTGCGTTATCAAAACGGTGAGAACTGTTGCCAGACATCTTCCGAAAATACTTTAGGTGAAGATGTTTATACACCGGTTTATACTTCAAAGTTGATTAACTTGCGTACGTATAAGCTTGGAACGTCAGTCGAGGCTCAAACTTGCTATGCGACGGATAAGACATGCGAGCTGGTCGAGGAAGGCTACTGTGGCGGAACAAAGTGTGTGGAGGTTAATTGTGAGGGTTATCCGTATAATTATACAAATAAGCCGCAACATGCGGATCTTTCAGGTAATTCTTGCAGAACAATGAGCGTAACTTGCCAAGGCAGTGACATTGTTCAATATGAAGATTTTCAATGCCATACAAACTATGTCAGAACGCAGGATGGTACTTGTGAATTAAGTTGTGATGAGCAAAAAGGGGCATATGCCACACAGCCGGCAGGTTCGGTTGGTTTGTGGCAAGATGATTGCTTCTATCCGACAAATTGCGCTGACGGATATTTAACAGAAGACGATGCCGGTTCGATTTTTGAGCTGGCTTCTGAAGGTAGCACCTTTATGGTCAATAATGGTCAATCGTCAAAGACTTGCTATCAGGTTAAAGGGTGTCAGGACGGCAAAGCTACGGATATAGCGACATGGAATTCGAAAGGTTATGCGAACATTTTCAAGTCAGCATCTTATCCGAGCGGTAGTGTTCAATGTTTGGTTCCGACAGGATGTGCTTCGGACAAAGACGGGTATAAGAAAGGTACAACATATACCTGCTCACCAAAGGGATTGACTCTTCAAAATACAACAACATTAGGTGATTGGACTTGCGGTGAATGTTTGGGGTGCGTTGAATGCTCTGCTTTTATTTCGGGGACAACAAGTTTGCAAAACGCCCCGTGTGCTGAAGGTTATATTGATACGACAGAATCTAAGCGCCTTTGCACAAACAGTTCTGAGCTGACAAATTGTCATAAGTGCACACTGCCGGCGGCTTGCCAAATTGCCGATAGTGCAGCACTTTACGCAACAAAGTCTGAATGCGAAACGGCGGTCGGGGCAAACGGTTCTTGTAACTACTGTGCTTTCGGAGGCACGCTTTATGTTGAGCCGGTCTGTGCACAAGGATTTGCGTATGATACTGTTGAAGATACGTGCAAAAAGCTTTAGCACTGCATTTTGACAAACAAAATATCCCCGATTTAATCGGGGATATTTTTTTAAGTGTTTCGATTTTTAGAATAAAGGCATACCTTTATCCATTTTAATTTTTTGTTGTTCCATGACGGTTGATAAGTTCAGCTTGCCGTTACGAAGCATGCTTCGAACTTGGCAACCGGCACTCAAATCAGGATTGGCAAAAACATAGGTGACGCTGATGCGTTTTGGCGCACCGGATAAGATTTGGTGTAGGCAACCCAAGAAACCGTTTGCCACCAATTCAAATGCCATTTCCTCCGAAATGCCGGAAGATGCGGCGTATTTTACCAGAGAGTTGATAGAGTCTGCCACATTGTTTGCGTGAATTGTTGACAAGACCAAGTGGCCTGATGTGGCAGCTCTCAGAGCTTCTGATGCAACGTTCGGGTCACGAATCTCACCCAGATAGATATAACGTGGCTTTGAACGCAGAGCCGATTTAATACCTTCTTGCCAAAGACCGTCCGGAGGGGTGGTTTGTTTGCAAAGTCCGAGCTCGCCGGAAGGCGTGAGGTAAACACCATCGAGTGGCAATTCAATCGGGTCTTCAATTGTGAAGCAGTAACCGCCTTTGATTTGAAGATATTCTTGCAACAAAGCGGAAATGGTTGTTGACTTACCCGAACCTGTCGGACCGGCAAGCAAAATCAGACCGGAACGACCTGAAAGTGAAAGCAAGTATTTATACAAACCTTGCGGAAGTCCGAGTGTTTTTAAGTCCGGCACGGAAACAGGCATTTTACGAGCGCAGAATTGCGGACCATCGCCTGAAATGGTGCGTTCAACACGGTAGTGCCTTCCTTTATAGGTGAGTAAATATGAGCGGTTTTTGCCATCATAAGCATCTTCGATTTGGCGCAAAAACTCCGGATAATCCGTGAAATCGACGACCTTTAAGCCGGCATCTGATTTTGCGGCCCATGTGTAGCATTTTTTATCAGGAGTGATGTAAACATCAGAAAAGGGAACATCATTAATGTCTTTTAAATGTTCGCAAGGAATGAGATCCGGTTTTTTTGCCGCCTCTGCCAGCTCTTTCATAATTTTAGCCAAGTGTTCTTCTTTGGTCATCACGTGCGGACGCGGAATTTCAATACGCGGTGCTTGAGGACGCGGTTGAAGAGGGACTTGTTGAGCTCTCGGTGCTTGGGGCATCGGTTGTGACATGACTTGTGCTTGAGGGCGAGGCTGAACAGGTGCTTGCCCCGGAATGCTTTGTGCGGTCGCAGGTTTGTTTTGGGGCATCACGGCATCAATCGGCGCGGTTAACTCAGGCTTGCGCATGGCAGGTCTTTGAGGGGTTTGAGGTGCGTTTTCCGGCTTTGATGAAAATAAGGACATTTGAAATACCTTTCATAGACATTAAAAACTTTATTCTATGATGACATGATATTATAAAAAAAATGTTAATTAAAGACCGATTTTGGTTTTAGTCTTAGTCTTCTCTCTCTAAGAGAATATATTTTACTTCAAAGGGGATTTTGTGTTTTTTATAATTTGGATGCCGTTCGAGGTATGTTTTCCAACATTTTTGTGCATTAGCAGGTTTTAAGACATTTTCCGGCACAATCCAGAGAAAACCGCCTGTAGATTTGATTTTGCAATGATTGAGGGTTGCTGATTTGAAATCAGGACGCTTTAATTTGCTCATTAAAAAAAAGATTTTTTCAGATTCGGGTTGGTAGGGTGTTTTTGCAACCTTTTTGAGCAAATAAGCAAGCAGACGATATTGCAATTCGGTTTGTAAAGACAAAAAGAAAGCGAGCGGGCATGAAAATGCTTTGTTTTTAAAGCTTTTGAAGTTGTTGGCAATCAGGCTGTCAATTTTATGTTCAAAATATGTGCGAGATGTTTGAAGCCTTTCCATGGTGTTTGCGATTTTGAGCACTGTGATACCTGTTTTTTCCTCTAAAATCGGCAAAAATTTGCGCATTTTGACACGAAGCAGTTTTTCATCAGAATTGCTTTCATCTTCTATCCAATGGATATGTCTGGCGGTTAAAAATGCTTTGAATGTTTCGGGATGGGTTTTGAGAAAAGGACGCAAAATGAAAAGGCTTTTATACGGGCTGATTTCTTTCATACCGCAGAGCCCGTCAAGGCCACTGCCGCGTAAAAGACGCATGAAGAAAGTTTCGGCCTGATCGCAGAGGTGGTGAGCCGTGATGAGATATTGGATACCGTTTTTTTGACACCAATTTTCAAGCAAATCATAACGCGCTGCGCGTGCCGCTTCTTCAATGCCGGTTTGCGGCTTTTCGCCCTGCCAGACAAGTGTGAAATGTTCAATATTGTTTTGGCGCATAATCTGATGGACAAACGCTGCTTCTTTTGAAGATGTCGGGCGGAGTTTATGATCAACCGTTAAGGCAATTATTTGGTAGCCGAGTTGTTTTAACTCTTCGGCGCACATCAAAACAGCGCCCAGCGAATCGGCACCGCCGGAAACACCGACGGCAATTTTTTTTTGTTTGATATTGAGGTTTTCAAGAAACTCTTGAAGCATTTTTTATTTACATCCGAGCTTTGTTGCCTGAGATTTTGCCTTACCTAAAAGTTCGGAATCGGCTTTCGGAAATTCTGTCGGCATATTTTTGAGTGCGGTGCAAGCTTCTGCTTTTTTGCCGAGCTGTGACATGGAAAGACCGAGCTTATACAAACTGTCTGCGCCCTTGTTTCCATTTTTATATTTTTCGTATCCTTTGCCGAATGCAACAGCCGCTTTGGCATAGTTTTTATCTTTATAATAAACTTCGCCGAGCCAATATTGTGCATTGCCGGCGAGCTTGTCGGAGCTATAATCGTTCAAAATAAGCTGAAAATGTTGTTCGGCGGCAATCAAATCTCCGTTTTTTAAGGCCTCTAAACCTTTTTTGTATAGACTGTCAACAGATTCTTGTGTCTTGCCTAAATCTTTCAAACTGCCGGAAGTGATGGTGTCGCCGACAATGGATTTTGGCGCACCGTTTGCAACACTCGGACCAAACTTTTTTTGTTCGGGTAAACTGCCTGAGGCGGCGGCAATCGGTTTGCCTTCGATCATGTTAAAACGCGTATCAATATCTTTGTTCATAGCAGAGATACGTTCGTCCATTTGCTTCATTTTATATTCAAGTTCTTCGAATTTCCCGTTCAAAGAGCGGATAATTTCATCATATTCGCTCAAGTTTGCCGTGCCTGATGACGTGATTGAAACGGCCGAATCGGCTTGATCACGGTATACTTTGCGGTTAAGGATGATAAGCTCTTCTTTGATGGCATCAAGTTGGTCTTGAATACCGACCATTTCTTGTGCCAGCACCGGCTGAAAAGGAGTTAAAGCCAATAATAACAAAGATAAAATAAGCGTTTTTTTCATAAATTTCCTCACAAGAATCAATAATTATAAAATAGGTATACATAAAAAAAACGCATTCTTCAAGAAAAGAATGCGTTTTTAAGCTATTATGCTATAAATTACATTTCGCTTGTGCGAACAACTGTTACAGCACGACGGTTTTGAGCCCAAGCAGCTTCGTTGCTACCCAAAACGGCAGGTCTTTCCTTGCCATAAGAGATAGTCGAAATGCGGTCTGCAGCAACACCGTGAGATACTAAGTATTCTTTAACGGCGTTAGCGCGGCGCTCACCCAAAGCCAAGTTGTATTCACGTGTACCGCGTTCATCGCAGTAACCTTGAACGATAACATTGACTTTGTTATGACGTTTAGCTGTTAACCAGTTAACTTGTGTGTCCAAAACTTCTTGAGCGTTGGATGTCAAAGCAGAGCTATCCAAAGCGAAGAATACGCGATCTTCGGCATTTGCCATAAAATCACGGGCTTCTTTAGCTTCGCATTCGCTACCGCCAAACAAACCACCGTTAGAGCTCAAAGATGAACAACCGGCAAGCATTGCCATTGCACAAAGTAAACTTAAAGTTTTTTTCATATATTTTCTCCATATGGGTTTAATAACAAATCTTCTGCAAGAAATTTGCAAAAGAACTTAATTGCAATACAACTAATACGGAATATAACTTAAGCGTCAAAAGTAAATTTTTCAATAAGAAAAATAAAAATATGCCCAAAAATATGTACTAAAGTTTTATTTGTATCTGATTTTGAATGTATTGCCGGTTGGTTTTGAAAGACGAGATGCTTCTTCAACAGTGTAGATACGCTTATTAAGGTGGATCGTATGATATGCGGTATCAATATTTGGGTGTTCCGGTGTATGTGCCGGTGCAAAAATGTCTTTTTTAAAGGAATTTGATATATTCGATTGACATTTAGAAAAATTTCCTTTGCAATAAATTTCTAATTGATGTGGATATTCGGCTCCTCGATCCCAAAAGGCTGAAGCGTCAAAAAGTGTGTTATCAGACAAGGTAATGCTTTGAAGAGATGATATTGCAAAAGTGTGGCTTCCAACGTTATTGACAGACGCGGGGATATTTATGCTTTGAAGTGAAGTGCCCTGAAAGACTTGAGAACTTAAAGAAACCAGATTTTTTGGCAGTTTTATTTCGGATAAATTCTTACAATATGCAAAACTCCCATCGTTAATCTTTATAATCGAATCCGCAAGATTGACATTCGAAACGGCAGTTTGATAAAAACTCCAAGCTCCAATACTCGTAATGCCGTCTTAAATGGTTACATTGTTTATATCGGAGGCATATTCCGACCAAGGTGCGACTTTTCCTTCACTCATATATGGTGCTTTATAGTTTTCCATATCACCGGAACCATTAATTTTAAGTGTGCCATCACTGTAAAGAGTCCAAGTGCAATTATTGCCGCATTTTGTTGAGGCATCATTCGAATCTGTTTGGGCTATAATGTTCAGCTCATTTGCAAAAGCATTAAAACTGAGAAAAAGGCCGGTAATGAAGAACCATCCGGCCAGCCACCGGAGGTATCTAAAGTTCCCTCCAAGCTGCGCTTGCCAATCCGACTGAAAGTCGGCTGTCAATTCGCTTTCCACCGGCTGACGCCAGTGGTCCAAAGCATTTGATGTTATCAAAAAC
>JAFVFH010000025.1 GCA_017475525.1 Alphaproteobacteria bacterium
AAATTCGCTTTGTTTGCTGAAAGCAAAGTCGCTCATTAACAGCAACTGATGCTCTCGATAAAAACTGTCCGCCGGACACTTTTTATTCTGCGAGCCCCCTTCAGCTCCACCATTAAAACAAAAGGGATATCGGTTAAGGATGTTCCTTTTGTTATTTTTGTTCATCTTTGATGAACAAGGGAATCTCACCCTACGGGTTCGTCTTGCTTTATAAAGATAAATGTATCTTTATAAAGCTTCGGGCAAGTTTGGCTGTAAATTCGCTTTGTTTGCTGAAAGCAAAGTCGCTCATTAACAGCAACTGATGCTCTCGATAAAAACTGTCCGCCGGACACTTTTTATTCTGCGAGCCCCCTTCAGCTCCACCAATACAAAACGAGGTTGATCCTCGTTTTTATTTTTTTATCTCTCAGGTTTATAAACTTTATAGCCACCCGAGACATAGTCTTTCAGCACTTTCTCGCCGGCATCCTGCGCAATATTGCCATAAACCGTGATACCGCGTTTTTTGAACTCTTCAAACCAGTTGGGTTTAAAACCTTCATCAAAACCCGTTATTTCTTCAACTCTTTTTGAGGGCACACCGAAATAAACCGCCTTGATGCCGCTCCACATAATTCCGCCCAAACACATAATGCATGGTTCGGAAGTCACATACAAGCTCAAGTTAAAAGCCGACAAATCATAGGTGTTAAGTTTTTTTTCAGCAGCTTTAATAGCGTTCATTTCCGCATGATTGTGGCTGCAATTTTGAGAAACAACGCTGTTTGCTTCTTTGGCAATCAAGTTTCCTTGATTATCATAAATTGCCGCCAAAAAAGGACCGGAGCCGTTTGAAATGTATTTCGGCATCTCATTTTGAAGCTCTAAAATAATTTCAGAGGCTTTTTGGAGCTTTTTATCATCAATTTTCTCATTCGCAACAACTGTCATTTGAAATTCCTCAACTGTTTATGATTTTTTTAATATTTTACATATATCTTCAAATAATATCAAAGAAAGGATTGAAATAATGCACATTTTAGGTGAATTTTTGGGCTATCTTGCCGGCATTTGCACGGCGATTGTCTTTATACCGCAATCAATTGAAACGCTTAAAACAAAGAATGTTCAAGGGCTTTCGCTTTCAACATATATTATCTACAACATCGGTATGGTATCATGGATTTTATACGGGATTTACTTACATTCCATACAAATGATGATTTTTAACAGCATATCGCTTGTGTTTTCTTTAATCATTTTGTATATGATTATCAAAGCAAAAAAATAACGATGATTCTGACGACCTCTTACGCTTTTTTCAAAAAATACGGAGAATGAGCTAAATAATAAGATGCCTTCCCGAGTGCGAAGGGAGTGTACATAAACGTACATGACCGAGCAAGATGGAAGGTATCTGTATTAGTTAGCCATTATACGCATTTTTTTTCAAAAAATGCGGAGAGCGTGTGCATATAATAAGAAAGACTCGTTCAAGCGAAACGAGTGTACATGAACGTACACGACTGAGCGAAAACATGTCTTTCTGTATTAGATGCCAGCTATACGCGTTTTTCATTTTCAGGCGTCACGATGCCGCAAGATATAACAAGCTTCAACCCCTCTTCCACACTCATTTTAAGCTTGATAACATCCGATTCGGGAACAAAAATCAAAAAGCCGGAAGTGGGGTTTGGCGTGGTCGGCACAAAAACATTCAAGACCTTACCTTTGATTTTTTTGCCGATTTCACCATCTGTTTCAGCAGAAACAAAACCAATCACCCAAACATCTTTTCGCGGATATTCGAGCAAAACAACCTGATTGAAAGATTGCTTTTTGCCCGAGAAAAATGTTTCAAATACTTGCTTTAAGAGCGTGTAAATACTTGAGATGAAGGGCATTTTTGAAAGAATCTTTTCGCCCAAGCGCACAAAAAAGCGCCCGACAAAGCCTGTTGTGAACATGCCGATTAAAATAAGCGCAGCAATAATAATCATCACCCCGAGACCCGGAATTTCCATATCAAAAGGCAGATATTCATTCAAGCGAAATTTGGGTGGAATAATCGCATTTGACCACTTATCAATATAGATAATCAATTTATATGAAATATAAAAAGTGATGCCGACCGGCGCTGTCACCAAAATACCTGTAAACAGATAAGTTTTCAAACGCCCGAAAAAACGCCTTAAAAGAGAGGGTTTCTTTTCAGGAACGGGAATATATTTTTTTCTTCTTTTTTTAGTCATTTTCAATCCTTTTCATATCATCAATGGTTAATTGTAAATTTCGGTTGTTTAAAAATGTGTCGATACGAAGCGTTCCAATCACATCAAAGCGCGAATCTTTTTCACTTAAAAGCGCCTGCCCGAGCTCATTGTCCGCACACTTAAAACAAATGGCTTTCAGCAAACCTGAGCGACCGTTTGAAAGGAAACACCGCACATGCCCTTCGCCCACAATCGACGGCTTGACGATTTTCACATTTTCAATCACAATTTTCGGTTCAGGATTATTCGCACCGAAAGGCGCTAAAATTTCGAGCTTTTCAGCCAAATCCATATTCGCTCCCTCAAGGCTTAAAACAACGTCAAAATCAAGCGTCGGCGTTAAGGCATCATCCGGCAACTTTTCTTTGATGTATTCCCCGACAAATTTTCTAAAATCTTCGATTCGATCTTCGTCTAAGGAAAAACCTGCCGCCATCATATGCCCGCCGCCTTTGGTTAATATCCCTTTTTCTTTGGCTGTCATAATAAGCGCACCCAGATCAAGCCCTGCAACCGAACGTGCAGAGCCTTTGACCTCATCGGATTCAACACTCATCACAAAAGAGGGCACGTTGTAACGCTCTTTTAATTTGCCGGCAACAATACCTATCACACCTTGGTGCCATGTGTTGCCATAGGCAAAAGCCATCGGATATTCTTGGGGGCGCCCCTCAAGTTGCTCTAAGGCTTCGCTTAAAACGTGCGCCTCAATATCCTTACGGTCTGCATTAAAACCGTTTAATTTTTGAGAAAGCTCTAATGCTTCAGACGGACTTTTTGTGCAAAGCAGTTTATGCCCGATGGATGAATCACCCACTCTGCCGCCTGCATTGATACGCGGTCCCAAAACAAAACCTAAATGATAAACCGTCGGTCTTTGATTGATGCCTGAATTATCAATTAATGTTGTGAGCCCTAAATTTGATCTGTTTGAAATCACCTTCAAACCTTGCTTTACATAAGCTCTGTTCAGCCCGAGCAAAGGCACCACATCGCACACCGTTCCGAGCGCCACCAAATCAAGTTCACGCATCAAATCAGGTTTTTCATGTTTTTCGTAAAAACCTCTGTTTTTAAGTTCACGATTGACGGCAACAAGCGTTAAAAAAACCACCCCGACAGCCGCCATATATTTCAAATAAGGATAATCATTTTGTTCATCCAACCGCTTCGGGTTCACGACTGCCAACACATCAGGCAACTTTGTTTCTGCCTCGTGGTGATCCAAAACCACAATCTTAAAACCGCGCGCGGCAGCCTCACCCAAAACATCAAACGCCGTTGTGCCGCAATCGGTTGTCACAACATTTTGAATACCTTGAAATTCAAATTCATCAAAGGCCTTTTTGCTCGGCCCGTATCCTTCATCGCGCTCAGGAATGTGCACGGCAACATATACCCCGAAAAACTCTAAAAAACGCCTCAAAAGCGCCGAAGAGGTTGCTCCGTCAACATCATAATCGCCGATAATGCCGACCTTTTCTTTTTTTTCAATCACGTCCGCCAAAAACACGGCTGTTTTATCCATATCGTTCAAACAAGACGGATTCGGCATCAATGTTTGAAGTTTCGGATCTAAAAAAAGCTCAGCCGATTCGGCCTTTACCCCGCGCGAAACCAAAATACGACACACAGCATAAGGCAAACCCAGTCTTTGCATCAAAAACTCGGTCTGATTTTCATCAGCCTTTTGATAAACCCACCTTTTGCCTAAAAGAGATAATGTGTCACCAAACAAAATTTGTTTTCCTTATCAGTAGCTCACCAACACTTCAGCACGGCGATTTAATTTTTCACCCAAAGGCATTGCTTCGGAATAAACAGGGTTGCTGTCTGAAAGCGCTTCAAATACAATGTTTTGAGCTTTCACTCCGTTTTTAATTAAGAAATTTGCCACATTTTTCGCACGCTCATATGAAACATTAAAGTTAATCAGCTTATGTGTCGGAATATCTGTATCTTTTGTTCGACTTGAAGCATACCCATACACTTCAAGTTTGGCATTTTTTTCTTTGGCAAAACAAGCAAGTTGCTTCAATTCTTTTTGGTCTTTGGCGCTCAAAGCGGCGCTTCCATCTGCAAAATAAAGCGTTGATGCCAAATAAGAAACGCTTGGCGCTTTTTTTGCAACAACCGGTGTTTTATCAACCACTTTAATCCCGAGTTTTTGAACCGGAATTGTTTTAACCGCGCGCACTTCAACATCTTCTCCTCTTTTGTGCTTGCAATAAGGCGAACTTGCACAAGCTGCAAGCCCCAAAACCATAACCATCAAACCAATTTTTTTCAGCATACCATTTCTCCAACTGCTTGTTATTTATTATCCTAAATATACAATCTTGTCATCCTGAACTTGTTTCAGGATCTTTCACTTTTTTTATCCTGTCACAAACACTTGATAAAAACAACGAAAAAAGAAAGTTTTTAAATCAATTTTTACAAAATGTAACTATATATAATAAATGTCATCCCTCGATATCGCAGATATCGTCAAGGGATCTACCGATTTTTTCAAGGACAGTATTGATGAAAAAACTCATTTGGCTTTTAAGCTTCTTATTTTTGCTCATCTCTTGCTCAAAAGCAGATTTAGCCCCAATCACCATAAAAACCTCAAACGGTGATGTTCTCTATTTTGTTGAAATTGCCGACACGCCCGATAAAATGATAAAAGGTTTGATGTATCGCGAGCACTTAAAATCCGATTCGGGCATGATTTTTATTTTTGATGCCGACCATTCTCAGCCGATTGCCATGTGGATGAAAAACACTTTCATTTCGCTTGATATGCTGTTCTTAAATGAAAACAAGGAAATCATCGCAATTTATGAAAACGCCGAACCCTTGAGCTTAAAGACGATTCGCCCAACCTTAAAACCCTCGGCTTACGTGATTGAACTCAATGCCGGCGAGGTCAAAAAACACGGTATCAAACCAGGCGATAAAATTTTGTATTAAAGTTTACCTATAGCGAATCTTAAATGTATTGCCAGTTTTTTTTGAAAGTCTTGCAGCCTCTTCAACCGTATAAATTCGCTTTGGGGGATTTTCCACCCCGTATTTTGATAGGAAATGACCTTCTTTATCATAAATATATGTTGCGCCGTATCTGTCTTTTTGAACAGTATCGTATATATTAGAAGCAATAGGAGAAAAGCGACTTTCACAAGCTGAAATCTCGCCTAGGCAATATAAATTTTGTATTGAAGACGGATACCAATATTGCCCTACATCACGAGGTGCGGCGGCAACAAGCGTGCCTATCGTTGCCTCCCTAAACGCTCCCCAAGAAAAAGCCGTCACAGAAGGAGCTAAAGATACTGTATCGATGTTTGCCCAAGCAAAGGCATATAGCCCGACATTTGTAATACCGTCTTCAATCACCACATTTTTTATTTTTCCCATTTGTGAATACCATGGAACTTCAGACGCATAGCCACCATATTCCTTCATAGCCCCTTTGCCTGAAACAACAAAATTTCCATCGTCATCAAGTGACGCCGTGCATTGGCTTGTTTCCGTACTGCAATCCCAAACCTGTATTTGTGCATATGCACTGTCAAAAAAGAATAACCCACAAACTATCAGAATTATTTTTTTCATATTAAAACCTCCTATAAAAAAATCCATTTTGAATAACAATCCAAAATGGAGGAGCTCAAAGAACTGTAACTGCACAGATAGACTTATTCGCACCCTCTCGGGCCTTATATCGTCTGCTCCATCCAAAGAGGAGCACGCAGTTAATGATGCCTTTGAAACACCGCAACCATTTTGGCTACATTTCAATTATTTCATAAGATGATAAAAAAGTAAAGAATTTTCTTGAAAAAAAGCCAAAAAAGTCCAAAATAAAAACATCAGTTTAATCATAGGAGATATATCATGCAATTTGCTGTCATACTTTTAATACTTGTCTTGTTTATTTTAGCAAAATCAGTCGTCATTGTGCGTCAAGGCTATGAATACACCATTGAAAGTTTCGGTCGTTTCACACGCACCTTAAAACCGGGTTTTCACCTCGTTATCCCGATTATCGAAAAAATCGGCGCCAAAATCAACCGCATGGAGCAGGTTTTAGATGTGCCTTCTCAAGATGTCATCACCAAAGATAACGCTATGGTTCGTGTTGACGGTGTTTTATTTTTCCAAATTCAAAATGCCGCCAATGCCGCTTATCAGGTGCGCGATTTGAACACCGCCATTTTGAATCTGATTATGACAAACATCAGAACGGTTCTGGGCTCAATGGAAATTGATGAGCTCTTATCTCAGCGCGATGCCATCAACCACAAACTTTTATCTGTTGTTGATGAAGCAACCGTTCCTTGGGGCGTTAAAGTCACACGTGTTGAAATCAAAGACATCACCCCGCCGAAAGATTTGATTGATTCAATGGCGCGCCAAATGAAAGCCGAACGCGACAAACGTGCCGCCATTTTGGAGGCAGAAGGTGTCCGCCAGTCTGAAATATTAAAAGCAGAAGGCGAGAAGCAAGCCATGATTTTATCTGCCGAGGCTGAAAAGCAATCTGTTATTTTAGATGCTGAAGCCAAAAAAGAAGCCGCCTTCCGTGAGGCTGAAGCAAGAGAGCGTTTGGCAAATGCCGAAGGTTTGGCAACAACCGTGTTGTCTGATGCCATTGCAAAAGGCAATCAGCAAGCTCTTAATTACTTCTTAGGTCAGAAATATATTGAGGCGTTGCAGGGCATTGTCACCTCACCTAATCAAAAACTTTTGATGTTACCTGCCGATTTCACAAATGTCGCCGGTTCGCTCGCTTCAATCGCCGAAATCACCAAAGAAGTGATTAAAGACAAAGACATCAAGAAAACAAAATAAGAAAGGCATAAACAATGGACTTTATCACTCAAATGGGTTATTTAAGCTGGTTTGCCATCGGACTCTTGTTCGTTTTGGCTGAAATGTTCGTGCCGGGTACATATCTGATTTGGTTTGGTTTTGCCGCTTTTGTAATGGGGATTTTGATTTCCGTTTTTACACTGACAGCCACCGAAACGCTCGTTTTGTTTGCGCTCATTTCAGCTGCCTTTTCAGGCCTTGGATGGTATGCTTATGCTAAAGTTTTGAACAAAACAAAAGTGGTAGAAAAATATAAATATTTAAACGATATGGCAGGTGCCTACATCGGCAAGGTTTATAATTTATCCGAAGATGTCGTTGATGGTCGCTCAAAAGCCAAAGTCGGCGATTCGTTTTGGCTTGTTGAAATTGACGAGCCCTTAAAAAAAGGCGCTAAAGTCAAAATCAAAGATGTCAAAGACGGTGTTATTTTAGTCGCCGAAAAGTTTGAAAAATAACAGGAAGCCCCGTTCATTCGGGGCTTTTATGAAGAACCATCCGGCTTACGCCGGAGGTATCTCCGTTCCCTCCAAGCTGCGCTTGCCAATCCGACTGAAAGTCGGCTTGGAATTCGCTTTCCACCGGCTGACGCCAGTGGTCCAAAGCATTTGATGTTATCAATGAGTGTTATTTTAACGTTTTTTTTATGTAATTCCAAAAGTCTGTCAAATTGTTGCCATGATTTCAAATGCAAAGCATAGACTTCTGTGATTTTTTTGATGATATCTTCATTATTTCCACGAGCAATCATTTTTTGCGTTTCAACCCACAAAAGAAGCCCCAGTTTTTTCTTAATATATGATTTAATCATTTTGATAAACCCCCATAAAATTGTCAAAACAAAAACCGCTTTGAAAATCATCAAAACGGGGAGCCAAAAAACTGCCACAATACAGTTTCCATTATTCGAGC
Source organism: Alphaproteobacteria bacterium (assembly GCA_017475525.1). Taxonomy (GTDB): domain Bacteria; phylum Pseudomonadota; class Alphaproteobacteria; order RF32; family CAG-239; genus UBA1254. Next base: position 8,031 of record JAFVFH010000025.1, read on the forward strand.
TGAGCCTTATTTCCGGAACTCCCCTCAAAATTGGAGTTTTTTTATTGTGGCGATGTTTTTTGAACACCATAACCGTTTCGGTTATGGCAAAAAATATAGCGAAGAAAATTTGATAAAAGGTTAAGAAATAAAAAACCCTTTTCTTAAAACTTGGATAGCGTACGTCATAAAAAAATGCGGAGAATGAGCTAAATAATAGGATGCCTTGCTGAGTGCGAAGGGAGTGTACATGAACGTACATGACCGAGCAAGAAGGAAGGCATCTGTATTAGTTAGCCATTATACACGTTTTTTAACTTTTTAGCGGCGCCGGAAATTTGCAACATACTCCAACTTGCAATCTCTTCTGCCGGATTGCCTGTCGTCTTGCAGTCGCGTTCGGCTTTATAAAGCAAAGAAAGAACATCTAAAAGAGATTGTCGCTTCCAAATTTTGAGCTGCATCGTAAAATCAGATTTTCGATAAAACATCAAGGGCGGACGAAGCATGAAAGATGCCATTTCAGGCGTTTTACCCGATTCGATGGCCGACACACAGTCAAGCAATTTCAAAAAATGATAGGCAAGATTTCGAAGCAACATCACCGGTTCTTCCCCTTCATTTAAAAGAGCTTGGTAGGCATTTACCGCTTTTTCGGTTTGACCGCTCGCCACAAAATAGCACAAATCTTCAACCGAGCTCCCCGATGTGTCACTCACAGCTTTTTGCACATCTTCTATTGTGACGTTTCGCTTTGAACCAATATAAGTTGTGAGCTTTTCAAGCTCATTGAGGCTCGCCTTTCTATCCGCTGATAAACGCGCGCACAAAAGCTCAAGTGCATCTGATGCAATCGTGATATGATTTTCAAGAAAATACCCCCTGACATAAGAACTGATATTTTCCACCCTGTCTTCATAGCATCCGACGGTTACCCCGAAATTTTCGTCCTTCAAAAAGCTCACAAGCGAAGACTTGGTGTTTAAAGTTGTTGATGTCATCACAAGGAGCGTATCCGATGTGCTGGTTGAAAGCAAATCTTTCAAAGGCTTTGTTAAATTGTTGTTCACATCCTTGATTAAAATCGCCCGACGCCCCCCCATTAACGATACGGCGTTATAATCGGCATAAAGCGCGCTGATGTCTTTTTCAAGCGCTTCCATCTGAAAAATACTCACACGAAAAGCATCTGACAAATCATCGCAAGCGGTTTTCATAAACTTTTGGGAAAGGGTTGCAATCATTCCTTCATTTGTGCCAAACAACAGCACACATTTCACGTTTTTATCCGGCGCTTTAAAAAATTTTTCTATATCTATTTCTCTAAAGTTCATTCGGATTTCCGCATTTTGTTAAAACAGAGTGGAAATACGCACCTATACGAAGCGAAATATCATTTGACATAATTTTGGCCGCGTCTTTTTCAATCTTCTTTTGAGAAAAAGTTGTTGAATAAGGGTTTGCCATAATATCATAGCCTAAAAGTGCAAGTGTGTCACCGCTGACAAGTTTTTCTCCGTTTGAAGCGTCATAAAGCGTGTATTTAAGCTTATATTCCACACGCTCACGTGTGGCCGTGATGTCATCACGCATCGCTTGCTTTGCCGTGTTTTCTTCAATATCGGTTATCTCCAAACGATATTTCGGTTTATCCGGCATACCTTTCGGAGTAAAGCTGTCAAGCAAATCATTTCTTACCAATTGCCCTACTCTGCCGGCAATCGGCTCGACCTTGATTTGCGCGATTTCTTCGGTAATAGAGGTATCAAACTCACCCTTATAATACCATTTTTCACCTGACTGACGCTCAACATACAATGGTTCAAAACCACACGCGCTAAGCGCCAACACAAAAGACAATATTTTTAATTTATGCAACAATGTTCACAATCCTATTTTTAACAACAATGATTTTTTTGATACCGCTTTGAGCTGTCTGGCGCGCAACATTTTCAAGAGCAAGGGCAACTTTTTTGACCTCTTCGTCATCGCTGTCTTTTGCCATTTCAATCGTACCGCGCATTTTGCCGTTGATTTGAACGGCAATCGTCACAATATTGTCTTGCGCAAGCTTTTTATCCCCAACCGGCCAACTTGTAAGCACAACGCTTCCGCTATAACCTAAACGCGCCCACATCTCTTCCGCTAAATGCGGTGTAAACGGGCTCAAAAGCTTTAAGAGTGTTTCATACATCTGCGCCGGAATCATCTTCATTGAAGATAAATGATTCACATAGGTCATCAAGGAAGAAACTGCTGTATTAAATTTCATTTGGTCGATACGCTCACTCACATCTAAAATGCACTTATGCATCGCACGCAAATCAGCATCTGTCATGGGCACATCCTCATTACGATAAACCTTTTGAAACAGCGCATACACTTTCGAAACAAAGCGATAAACACCCATTAAACTCTCGTCCGACCACATGGCCGCCTGATCAAACGGCCCAATAAACATTTCATAAAGGCGGAATGTGTCTGCGCCGTAATTTTCAACAATATCATCAGGATTGATCACATTGCCGCGCGACTTGCTCATTTTTTCGCCGTTTTCAGCCAAAATCATGCCATGCGATGTGCGTTTGTTATATGGTTCTTTCGTCGGCACAAAGGAGCAATCATACAAAAACTTGTGCCAAAAACGAGAATAAAGCAAGTGAAGCGTTGTATGTTCCATACCGCCGTTATACCAGTCCACATTCATCCAATATTTCAAAGCTTCTTGAGAGGCAAACTCTTTGTCGTTTTTCGGGTCTGTGTAGCGCAAGAAATACCACGAAGACCCTGCCCAGTTCGGCATCACATCCGTTTCGCGTTTTGCCTTACCGCCACATTTCGGGCAAGTGGTGTTCACCCAATCCGTTGCTTTGGAAAGCGGCGATTCGCCCTCATCATTGGGCAAAAAGTCTTTCACATCCGGAAGTATTAAAGGTAAATCTTTTTCATTTAAGGGTTGCCAACCGCAGTGCTCACAATAAACCATCGGAATAGGCTCGCCCCAATAACGTTGACGAGAGAACACCCAGTCTCTGAGTTTGAAGTTGACTTTTGCTTTGCCAAACCCATTTTGAACGGCATAATCAATCGCTTTTTTCATGCCGTCCTCTTTATTGAGTCCGTTCAAAAATCCGGAGTTGATATGCGCCCCGTCGCCTTCAAACGCCTCAACAGAAATATCGCCGCCCTCTAAAACCTGAATCATCGGCAAATCAAATTGCTTTGCAAACGCATAGTCCCTTGCATCATGCGCCGGAACAGCCATAATTGCGCCCGTGCCGTAACCTGTTAAAACATAGTCTGAAATAAAGACCGGAATCATCTCACCGGTGTAGGGATTTTTAGCCTTAATGCCTTTGAGTTCAACGCCCGTTTTGGCATCATTTGCCGTGCGTTCCAAATCAGATTTTTTAGATGTTGCCTCGACATAAGCTTTAATTTCGTCTTGGTTTTCAAAACGGCTCATATATTTTTGAACAAAAGCATGTTCCGGTGCCAACACCATATATGTCACACCAAACGCCGTGTCCGGACGCGTTGTGAAAACAGTCAGCTTATCGCCCGCAAACTCAAAATCAAGCTCCGCGCCCTCAGATCTGCCAATCCAGTTGATTTGCTGGGCTTTAACTCTGTCAATAAAATCAAGATCTTCCAAATCATCAATCAAACGGTCGGCATATTTTGTGATGGCAATCATCCACTGTTCTTTTTGCTTGTGCACCACTTCTGCGCCGCAACGTTCGCAATGCCCGTTCACAACTTCCTCATTTGCCAAACCGACTTTGCAGTTCGGACACCAGTTGATTGCAATTTTATCTTTATAAGCAAGACCGTGCTTATAAAGCTGTAAAAACATCCATTGCGTCCACTTATAATATTCCGGACTTGAGGTGTTAATAACTCTGTCCCAATCAAAGCTGAAACCAAGCGATTTTAATTGACGTGTAAAATTTTCAATGTTTTGCTCGGTTGAAACAGCCGGATGAATACCCGTTTTGATGGCATAATTTTCAGCCGGCAAACCGAAAGCATCAAACCCCATCGGATACAAAACATTGTATCCTTGCATACGCTTTTTGCGCGAAATCACATCAAGCGCAGTATAAGAGCGCGGATGTCCGACGTGCAAACCTTGCCCCGAAGGATACGGAAATTCAACCAAAGCATAAAACTTTTCTTTCGTCCGGTCAATGTCAACATGGTAGATTTTTTCATCTTCCCAAATTTTTTGCCACTTTTTTTCAATGGACCTGAAATTATACCTGTCTTCCAGTTTCCATGTCTGTTGCCATTCTTCAAAAGTTTCTTTGCCGTTGTAGCGAGGATTGCCGGTCATTTTTTTTTATTCCCTTTAGTTCTTATATTTTAATTTCATTTGTTCAAAGATAAAGCAAAAGCAATCAAAACTCAAGGATTAATCTGATTTTTTTAGCAAGGTTTTTTATGTATCATTTTTCTTGCAAAAAAACGTAAGGTGTCATATATTTTAGGCTCATAAGAAAGGGAAAATTAATGTCACTTCGGCTTCAATGCGTTCTAACTTTAAAAAAAATATTGGAAGAAAAAGTTTTTTTCAACGCCTTAAAATCTGATTTTAATGTGCAAGACACAGCCTTTGCAAACAAGCTTATTTTAACATCTCTTCGCCGAAAAACCGTGATTGAAAATTTGCTTAAAACATATTTAAGCAAAAAAATCCCTCAAAAAAACAAGATATTGGAATATGTTTTGCTTTTAGGTGCAACCGAAATTTTGTATATGGACACACCTGATTATGCCGCCATCAACGAATATGTCGAAATCTCAAAAAAGCTCGTCGGAAAATTTTCAGCAAATATGGTCAACGCCGTTTTGCGCAAAATCCCCTCGCATAGAGAAGAAATGAAAAACAAAGCCTCTTTTCCTTTTGCTTTCGAACAAATATTAAAACAAGATTACAGCAAAGAGCAAATTGCTTTGATGGAACAAATGCTCTTGAGCGAGCCGCCACTTGACATAACGGCAAAAGAAAACCCTCAGGTTTCAGCGCAAAAATTAAACGGTACCCTTTTTGAAAACGGCACAATTCGTCTGCATCATATCAAGGCAAACATTGCCTCAATCGACGGCTATGAGGAGGGTTTTTGGTGGGTGCAGGATTTGGCAGCCTCGCTTCCCGTTTGCTTGAGTGAAAATCTCAAAGATAAAAAAGTTTTGGATTTATGCGCCGCCCCCGGCGGAAAAACGGCGCAGTTTCTTTCAAAAGGGGCTATTGTGACAGCCCTTGACATCAGTCAAGAGCGCCTCAAAACCTTAAAAGAAAATATGGCACGCCTCAAACTTGAGCAAAACCTCACAATACTTTGCGCCGATGGGGTTGAATACTTAAAAGGAACAACAGATTCGTTTGATTTTATCTTGCTTGATGCCCCATGCTCTGCCACGGGAACTTTCCGCAAGCACCCCGAAGTTTTGCATTTCAAAACAACTGATGATGTCAAAGCACTTTTAAGCGTCCAGCAAGCGCTTTTAAGCGAGGCTTCAAAACACCTTCAAAAAGACGGACGACTTGTTTATTGCACTTGTTCGCTTGCAAAAAAAGAAGGCGAAGCACAAATTAAAAAATTCTTATCCGAACATCCTGATTTTGAGTTAAAACCTCTTAAACTTCAAAACCTTAAAATCACAGAAGGTGAAATTTTAGATAAAGCAATAATTGATAAACAAGTTTTAAGAACTTTGCCCTATCATATGAAAAATCAAGGCGGTATGGACGGCTTTTTTGCCGCTATCCTGACATACAAAAAATAGGAGAAACAAAATGTTGTGGCTTGCAATCGGTGTTTTGCTTTTTGTTGTCACCTTCACGGCAACAACTTTGCTCGGCAAAATTTTTATCAACAAAAATTCAGAGCTTGAAGAATACACTTTCAAAAAAGATGTTTATCTTTATATGTTTTTGATGTTTTTGATCGGCTCAATCGGTATCGGCTTTTTCTTACCGCATTTTCATGATTTTGTTGTGCCGTTAAAAATTTTGCAAATTGCAGGCGCATTTTTCTTTGCGGCAATCATTTATCTTTTGTTTTTGCTTGAAACCAAAAAACTCCTCGACCTTGCCGTCTTTGCATTGTCAATTTTGAGTGCGTTTTGGTTTATTTCTAAAGATTCGCTTGCCTTCAGTGCTTTCATCCCATATCAACTTGAAATTTTGGGAATTGGCATTTTAGTTGCCCTTTTTGTTTTAAGTGCAAAAATTTTGATTGCTTTACCAAGCTTATATTCCAGCTTTATTTCGATGGTTCTGATCGGGCTTCTTTTAATCAGCCTCATCGGCGGTTTGCCCTCTTATGTGATTTTATTTGCAAGCTTGATGCTCGGTGCATGGATTGCCGTTTTGCAAATGAACTTCTTTGAATTCAAATTCAAAATCAACGAAGGTGCCGTGATGTCTGCAAACTTTTTGCTTGGCGCGATACTTTTGCTCGGTGTCAATGAATTTGCCGCCCCTTCCATGTTGATTTTGGTCATTTATCCTTTAGCCGAACTGATTTGGTGCGTGATTGCTGATTATATATTAAAGCGCCATGTGCCTGATTTATATTTGAATGCGGCATATTATACCGCCTTTGAAAAAGGCGCAGACTTGCAAACACTTCGCGCGTTTATTTTCAAACTGAGTGTGACAAACATTGCTCTGGCATTGTTTCAACTTTATGCACCAAATCCGTTTACACTGCCGTTTTTGGGATTTTTAATCAACTTTTGGCTCATGGCTAAATTATACAATATAGATCAACCAAACCAAACCTTAAAACAAACAAATACACAATTCATGCAAGATGTGAAAAACGAAATTGAAAACATCAAACAAACTTTTAAAAAGGATTAAGAAGCAATGTTTCCGTCCTTTTTCAAACACAATAAAAAACATCTCAAGGCGCCTGAGCAAACAGGATTAAAAAAAATTTGCGTTGTTATCACGGGCGCGGACGAAAATGCCGCTCTGCCGTTTCAAAAAGCAGTGCAAAACGCATTGTTGAATTTTGGTTTGTTTGAAACGCAAACACAATCGGAACAAACTTTTGAAAATTTTTTAGATTTAAGCAATAAAAATTTTTTTGATTTTTTAGATAGCGGGCTGAAAATTTTAAGAAAAGAGCAGGCTGATATTTTAATTCGTCTTTATCAGCAAGGAAATTTTGTGCGTGTCAATTTTCAAACCCCTGATATGTATATGGCAGATCGTTTGCCGTTTTTATCTTTGTTAAGTTGCCTTTATCTGCCGATATCTTATTTTCAGGAAATGTCTTTACCGTCTGAAATATCAGCGCTTATTGCCTCTACTTTACTGTCGCTCAATTTAAGAAAAGACGAACGCTACACACCGCTCTTGCAAAATTTGGTTGACCTTTTGAGCAAAAACAAATCTCCGCAAGGCATTGAGGCTCAATATATGGCGCATATTTTAAACTTTTTAGCTTTTAATTACATGTCTGCCAATATGTCCCACTTTGAAAAGGAAAATATAAAACTCGCCGTGAATCTCCTTCGCGTTGCCTATCAAAAGCAAAACAAAAATGACGATTCTTTCATTGAAGGCGCGCTCCTGACAACATTAGGCGAGATATATCAATGCGCCTTGGATTCAAAAAATGCAGATCATTATAGCTTACTTGAGCACGCAATTGAAAGCTACAAAAAAGCACAAAAACATTTTAATCGCTATGTTTTTCCATATGATTACGGGCATTTAAGCATTATGCTTGCCAAACTTTATTTTCGTTTTTTCAAACTTTCTGATGACAGTCAAACCTTGCGTGACGCGGTATTTCATTTAAGAGAAGCTGAAAAGATTTTCACACAAACAAGATTTCCGACTTTGTGGGCAGAAATCAAGCACAGCCTCGGCATATATTTATCTCTGTTAAGTGCCCGCTCAAACAACGCTGAAATAGCAGAACTCGCCATTCAAAGTTTTCGAGATGAAGAGCAAATTCGTACCCCTTCACAAGCCCCTGAAAAATGGGCTGAAATTGAATTTGAGATAGCGCAAACATACTACCATTTAGGTCGTAGAATCCTTAAAATTGAAACGATTGAAAAAGCTGTTGAACACTATGGCAACGCCTTTGATATGTATGCCAAACTTCAAAAAAATGAAAAACTAAAACAAATCGAGCGTTTGGTTCAAAAAGCAGATGAAGAAATTATGCGTCTTGAAAAATAAATGCTTGCATAATTGTTTTTTTTATTTTATGAAAGAGAAGTCATGGAGAGATGGCAGAGTGGTCGAATGCGGTTGACTCGAAATCAATTGTGCCCATTTCGGGTACCGGGGGTTCAAATCCCTCTCTCTCCGCCATTAAAAACAAAAGACACCCTTGAGGTGTTTTTTTGTTTTTAAACGTGGAAGATGGATTTGAACTCTAGGTACACGAAGGGTACCGGGGGCATGAGGATGAAAAATGCCTATAATGGCATTTTTCACCGCAAATGGCGACGTTTTGTTTTTTTTTCTAAGGAAGCGAGAAGCGACCGCAAGAAAAAATACAAAGCAAGTGACCGAAGAAAGCTTTAGCTTTCAAGAAGAGGATGAAAAATGCCTATAATGGCATTTTTCACCGCAAATGGCGACGTTTTGTTAATTACCAAACGAGCGCACAAGCGAAGTTTGATAATTTACAAAACAAGTGACCGAAGAAAGCTTTAGCTTTCAAGAAGAGGTTTGGAGAGGGTGACTTTATTGAATCCTCCCCCTTGCGTTCAGAATGAACGCTTCAGAGGGGGGAGGTTTGGAGGGGGTGACAACAAAAGAGCCTTTTTTCCTGTCATCCCTTGCGCTGTGCGGCGCATCAGCGCATCAAGGGATCTC
>JAFVFH010000026.1 GCA_017475525.1 Alphaproteobacteria bacterium
CCCGGCACTGATAGCTAAAGCAACGTCAATACCCTTGACGCCCTCTGCCATTTCCATTTTGCTGCCGTCAGGCAATGAAATTTTAATCATTATTATAACCTCATAAATTTTTGTTATTGTTAATCCATGTTTACCAATTCGCGATAAACAGCGAGTGTTTTATCACACATAATTTGTTTTGTAAAGTTTTCTTTTACAAAATTGATAGCTGCTTCGCCCATTTTTTTGCGCTCATCATCAGAGAGCGTCAATGCCCATTTCAAAGCCTCTGCCAGACTGTCGGCATTTCCGGCTTCGAAATGACGACCTGTCACACCGTCTTTTAAGTTTTCAAGAGAACCGCCGATGTTTGATGCCACCACAATTCTGCCCATCGCCTCACCTTCAGCGGCAATACGCCCGAACGCTTCCGGATCCAAGGAAGCCGAAACCACCACATCTGAAATCATCATCAATGCAGGCACATCGCTGACATGTCTGATAAAGGCAAATCTGCCCTCCATTCCCTTCTCGGCAATGGCTTCTTTTAATTCTTCGGTATAATATGTTCGCCCTTGATCGTCCCCGACGAACACACAGAAAAAATCCATATCTTTGATTTTTTCCAACGCATCAATCATCAAGCGTTGCCCTTTCCAACGTGTCAATCGCCCGATAAGCAGAATAATCTTTTTATCTTCCGGCAAATGATTTTCTTCCATCAATGTAATCATCCGTTCCGGCGTGACCTTTGCGACATCAAAATTTTCCATATTGACACAACGATGTATCAAGCGAATTTTTTTCTCATCGCAATGATAATTTTGAATGATATGCTCTTTGATATGGTTTGAAATCGCAATCACCAAATCACCGTATGTCATCACACGGTTATATCTTAACTTAAGCCATCTCGGCTTTAGTCCGTATGTGCCGTGGAATGTTGTTAAAAACTTTGCCCCCGTTTTTTTGGCAGCCCAATAAGCACTCCATGCCGGCGCACGCGATCTTGCATGCACAACATTAATGCCGTTATCAATGATGATTTTCACAAGCCTTTTGTAGTTAATCCACCATTTTAAGGGATTTTTGGTTTTAAGAGGCAACGTAAAATGCTTGACTTTCATCCGTTCGAGCTGATAAGCCATACGCCCGCCTTCAGAAGCCACAAAATTTTTAATTCCTTTTTTTTGCAGTTCGGAAGCAATTTCAATCGTGCCTAATTCAACACCGCCTTGATTGAGTTCCGGCAAAACTTGTAAAACAACCGGATTTTTTTCTTTCTTTTTTTCCATTTTCAAATTATATTCCTTCTGGTATTATTTTTTTTACAAAGGATATCGCCATGCTTTGTCGCACTTATGACATCGGTTTTAAAACAAACTTTGAGCATATTACTTCAAATTCTGCTCATACGCAAAAATTTACCATACTTTATACACACGGTTTTTGTTCCGACCCATGGGGCAGAAAACCGGAAGAGGTCAAAAAATGGTGTTTGAAAAACAATATTGCGATGTATCGCTATGAACTCGCCGGTCATGGCTCTGATATTGCTCGTTTTGAAGAAACGGATATCAATATTTATAAAGCTCAGATTTTAGAAATTATCGATAAATACATTGAAGGTGATATTGTTGTTGTCGGCTCATCATTGGGCGGTTGGTTATCACTTCTTGCCGCCGTCAATCGCAAAGATCGCATCAAAGGTGTGGTCGGCTTAGCCGCGGCACCTGATTTTACGATAGATCATATGAAATATGCCACACCCGCGCAAATTGAAGAAATGCAAAAATTCGGCAAAATATCCTACCCCGGACAAAACATCACATTTACCGTCACAAAACGCCTGATTGACAGCGGTAATGAAAACCTCATTTTAGATAAAGACATCATACCGATTGAATGCCCTGTCGTTTTGGTTCAAGGTATGCAGGACACATCGGTTGATTGGCATAAGGCCCTCCAAATTGCCAAAAAACTCAAAACACCAAACGTCAAAATTAAACTCCTTAAAAACGCCAACCATCGCCTGAATGAAGATTCTGACATACAAGAAATTTTGTCTGCCTTAGATTCATTCTTATAAAATAAAAGCCGGCATGTTTAATCAAACCGGCCTTTTTTACAAAGTTTTGATTTACTTAAACTTCACTCTGACCTGATTATCTTTGTCTTTCACATATTTCAGAGCTTCTTCTTTGGTTAAAATCCTGTGTTTTTTTCTTGCAGGCTTCACGGAAGTATCTTCTTTGACATCCTTATACATCTTATTGAACTTCCCGATTGTATCCGGTACATCGTGCTTCAAAATATCTTGAACTGTTTTCCCGTCCACAACATTTCGGCACTCACCGCTTACCTTATCGCAATAGCCGATTAATTTTGAATCCAAAGGATCATAGAGAAATTTATATAAAGAATTTTCGCCACCCTCACTTGAGATTTCACTAAGCAACCCTTTTTCATCATAATTCAAAACAACAAAAGACACCTCATCTTGGAAAGGTTTGCTACAATCTCCCAATTTTTTCGTGTTTGTTGAATTATCCAAAATCAAACAGTCAGCCGAATCTCCGATCAGCAAGAATTTTTGTGAATCTTTTTCATAAGAAGTGACATTGCCTTTCTTGTCATAGGTAATGTTGTCCACTTTTTTAGCTAAATTTGTCTTACTCGGATCCGTATAACTCTTATAAGACGTAATACCTTGCGAAGTCCATGTTCCTTCATACACGCGTGAAATGGCACCGCCCGAAAAAGTAGCACCGCTGAATATCCCGCCGTCTTGATATGTCACAACCTCCTTCACGTCCCCTTTTGTTTTGGTATATGTATTCCCATCCTTGCTGACTTCTTCTTGTTCACCGCCGTCGGGATTTTCTCCGGCAAACTCTGCAGGAAACACTGTTTTATCTGATTTATCAACCATTTCAAAGAGGAATAAAACCGTACAATATCGGCTGTTTTTGCAATAATCGCAAACCTCCTTTGCATGTTCCGGTGTCGGATCTTTTTGTGCACCTTTTTGCGCAATATCATCAGCATCATTTGAAAAAAACATTTGTCCGGATGTATTTTCAGACAGCACGCCGATATATCCGTGCTCACCCCAATAATATGCGGGCAAGACTTTCTGCCAACCGACATTCAAAAATTGCTCACAAGAAAGCCTTTTGTATATATCATTAAAATGAACATATGTGTATGTGTATAAATAAGGCTTTTTAAATTCTGTTTTTACATCCAATTCACCCAACGGAAGTTCGCAAACACTTTTTTGGCTACTGAACATACTCTGCACTTCATCACATTTTTCTAAAATGCCATAATTTTTGAGTGGTATCGGATTGTCTAGATTTGCCTTTTGAGTAATCAAATCCTTTGAACCTTCTTGATATTTTTCAAAGAAAGCACCCATATCTCCCGTGATTTCTGCAATCTTTTTATAGTGCCAATATTTTGAGCATAAAAACAACACAACACAACCGATACTGATTGCTAAAGCAATAATTTGTATCGTATGTATAAACGAACTGCCGTTTTGAGAAGAATCTCTCATATTAAAACCTCTCAGAGATAGATTTAGGTGTATTATGCACTCCAAAAGTTAATATTTTTTAAACAAGGTCAAACCTTGAATTTAACTATAAAACATTATTCTTTATTTAGCAATATTTATTTTTCAACATCGCCATCTATAGCCTACTCTTGAAACGGCTCTAAAACGCGTTTTAAAACCCCGTTTAATTCCGACAAACAAATACCGTAATTTGTGATATAAACTCCGGCATTTTGAGCCGCAGCAATACGTGATAATATTGCACGCCTGTTTTGCGTACATCCTCCGCATTGGACAATGAGCTTATAATCTTTCAGGTTTGTTTTGAAATCACACCCCGAAACATGCTCAAAAACCAAATTTTTACCTGTCTTTTTTTTCATCAAATTCGGAATTTTCACTGTCCCGATATCATCATCTGAGGCATGGTGTGTGCACGATTCTGCAATCAAAACCTTATCCCCGTCTTGCAAATCCCAAATCGCCTCCGCCCCTTTTGCAAAAGCCTTCAAATCGCCTTTCAAACGCGCCATCAAAATCGAAAATGTTGTGCACCTCACCTCTTTTGGCGTATTTTCCACCATAAATTTCACGACCTGCGAATCGCAAACCACTAAATCAGGTTTTATTTTCAAGCCATCAAGCGCTTTTTTATATTCCGTTTCTTTTGCCACCATCATCATTTGCCCACCGTCCAAACAATCTCTGATGGCTTGCACTTGCGGCAAGATAAGTCGTCCCTTCGGCGCTTCATAGTCGATTGGCACGATCATCAGCACCAACCCGCCTTTCGGTGCTAAATCAGAAAGCATGGCGGGCGGAGTTAAAAAATCCTCCGGACAAACTTTCAGCAACACTTCTTCAAACGCCGAAATCGCTTCCGAGCGTTTTGATAAATTGCTCACATTTAATACCAGTCCGTTTTCCAATACCTTCACATCGCAATTTTCTTTTTTATTAAAAACCTTAATCAGCGGAATGTTTTTGTTTTGAACAAGTTCCTCAATTTCTTTTTCTATTGTTTCTTCTTCATCGCAAACCAAAACCGCAACATCGGCTCTGTCCAAAACTTTGATTGTTTTTTCAAGCCTTTTGTTTGAAAGAGCTGTCTTATCGCCAAAGCCTGCCGTATCAAGCCACAAAACAGGCCCCAAGGGGTGAAGTTCTTGTGCTTTTTCAACAACATCTGTCGTCGTCCCCTTCACCTCCGACACAATTGATACCTCTTGACCGACCATCAAGTTTAAAAAACTCGATTTTCCGGCATTCACTTTGCCCAATATGGCGATTTGAAGTCTTAATCCCTTTGACGTGCTTTGCATATATTTTTCCTATTTTTCAATATATTGTGAATTTATATTAATCTTTTACTTAATCCCTTACAAAAACATCCATTGCGTTCAAATAGATTTGATGTGCTAAATCCTCCACACTTTCATTTTTGATTTCAGCTATATTCTGAACCACGGTTTTCAAATCCTTGATTTCTGACTGAAAAGGCGCATCCGTTTCAACGAGCAACCTGTCCATCGGCGCATATTCCAAAATTTTTCCGGCGTCTTTTTTACTAAAAAATCTTTTATTTACAGATAGATAATAATTAAAGTTAATTATTTTCTTTAATATTTCAACCGATCCTGAAAAGCTATGAAAAACAGATTTTTCCGGCAACCTTCCCCAATACTTTTCAAGCCACATGTCTGCTTTGACCATATGAAGCATTAAAGATCTGTTATAAACAAATGCCAACTCAATCTGCTTTTCAAAAACTTCTGTTTCTTTTGAAATATCCGTCGATTTGAGTTTATCCAAACCGCATTCCCCGATTATTGCGCCATTAAATTCTTTTAAATATAATTCGAGCTCTTTTTCCCACCCTTTTTGCACCTTAGCTGCATACCATGGATGCAACCCGAAAGATGGAATAATTTCAAACGGAAAATCATGTGCAAATCTTGCCGCTTTTTCCCAATCTTGAGGCTTTGCTGTCACACAAACACATTTTTCTATTCCGTTTGCCTTTAATTCGGCAATTAATTTTTGAGGGTTTGTTCCCAAAAAATCAGTCAAATGAATATGCACATCAAACAAGCGTATCAACATCTTAAAAAAAATACCTCTTTATTTGTTATAAGAGGTATTTTCATTATTTGCAAGCAAACTTTTTTAAGATATTTCATGAAATGTCTGATACACATCTTTGTTGTCATTGTTGGCACAGCGGCTCAAACCTGCCATTTTCGCGAGTTTGTGCATATACGCCACCGTAAACAACCTCACAAAACACGTCAGCCCTAAATTTGGCGCCTTATGGTCCTCAATCAGCTCAAGAAGTTTTTTACGCTTCAAGCGTTCTCTCTTGCAGATATCGTCAAAAGCCATCCATTCTTCAAGCGCCAATCTCATACTTGTCTTGCGATCATAAATTGAAATCACACGGTTTGTCAGTCTTGTCATATTTGAATCTCCTTAAATAAGCATTTGTTAATATTCACTTATATCATTAGCATACTTTTTTATATAAGCAACGGAAAAGAGAATAGTTTTTTTTTTACCCCATAAAGTTTTATTTTATTTCAGTTTTTAGCCATTGAATAATCAATAAAAATTTTTTCTTGTAATGTTGTGCATAACTACTTCAATGTATACTATTGGTTGTATAATTCAGCCGTAAAAAAGACCTGTGTTTTTTTCACAGGTCGTTAATAAGATTCTCGATTCGGTTTTTATTTATATCGAAGCTTAAAAATATTGCCTTGAGTTTTTGTAACGGCATTTGCTTCTTCAATGGTGTAGATACGTTTGCCTTTATAATAAGCAACATTGCCGTCATCATCAAAATATGTTGTGCTGCCATCTCTATTTTTGACAGACCCGTAACGCACTCTGGCGCCATAAGCCGCGTATTTCCCGTTGCCGTATGTTTCTAAAATTTCTTTGCAATTACCGCTCGTGCATTTAATTTTCACCAAATCGGGATTGTCCAAAAATCCGCCGCCGGCTTTGAGATAATTTTCAAGTTGCGTCGCACTGATGCTCAAATCGCTGAGTTTGACACCAGCAAATGCACCGCCGCCGATTGCGGCCCCGTCAGGGATATAAAGTGATGTCAGCTTTGAACAACCACTAAACGCGGAGGCTCCGATTGACGTGACACTCTCCGGAATATCAATACTTGTGATGTTTGTGCCATAAAACGCATCGA